>NZ_JBLYZI010000051.1:0-39262 GCF_057680865.1 Endozoicomonas sp. Z74 | reverse complement strand
CATGATCCAGTCCTCTCGGTTGATCATGGCCGCTTCCCTGTTGTTTGCTCACTACAGGTGTCGGCCTGGTTAATCGAGGGGACATCTCAAACTGGTGATTTGGGGACATTAAGGGCTGGTGTTAACAGTAAGCAGCTATCTAGGGAAGGCGTGTCGAATCAGGAAGCCTGTTGGGTGACTAACGGGAATCCCCCACCGAAATTAGGTGGGGGAGGATGTCAAATTTTGATGCCTTTGTTGTGCCAGCTTGGTGAGTTTGCGGGCCACGCCTGCAGTCAGACAGGTAGTGCAGACAGAACTGGTCCAACGCTTGAGAAAGGGCGATCTGGCTCGTTGCATCTTCACAGGAAAAAGACTGTTGCAGGTTTGCAAAGTCCTTCTGTGCCGAATCCACCTGGTCAATGGCTTTCAGGGCACCCCGGAGTCGCTCGGAGTCCCTCATGAGGCTGGTCAGGACAATCTTGAAGCTACTGGTGTTGCCCTGGTAGTTCTCACTGCCGTCCGGGTTTACGTCGGGAACAATGCCAACCCGCTTACGTCCCCTGGGCCTGTGTTCCTGAGTGCCATCAACTTGAGTTTTCTCAGTCATCGCAGGACAAAAACTCCACTACCTGTAATTTCAATACCATTATACTATGCCGTCGGCAGCCGACGCTAAATAAAAGCAGATTTTTCTAGCCACAAGAAAATATTAATCAGCGATTACTTATTATAATTGGTGTTATAATCAGCTATAACTCATCTTATATTTAAATAAAATAGGTTATAGCTAATGAAATGGGATAAGGACCTGAATCTAAAACAGGTTGATGAAACCCTTGGAAAGGTTCGTTCCATGATGGATTTGAGCAAGCCTTCCAAGGGGTGGATTAGCACCATAAGGTCAGCTCTGGGAATGAGTGCTCGTGTCCTGGGTGACCGGATAGGGCTTTCTCAGTCGGGGGTAACTCTGATGGAGCAGAATGAAGCAGCAGGTTCTATTTCGCTAAGGACCTTGGAAAAAGCAGCTGAAGGGCTGGGGTGTAGAGTGGTTTATGTACTCATGCCCGAAGAGCAATCTCTTGTTGCTATGAGAGAAAAACAGGCTTTAAAAAAGGCTAATGCGCTCAACCAGTACGTAGAACGGCACATGGAGCTTGAGGATCAGGGAACGGATATTAAATTTCAGAGTGAAAACACAAAAAGACTCGCTGAGGAATACCTGCGAAGCTGGCCAAGGGACTTTTGGGAGACCCCATGATTAATGATGAATTACCTTTAGGGGCAACGCCTCTGACTCCAGATGATGCAAATGGATTAATACCAAAGGGGATATCTACAAGGGGGCAACTGGATCAGTTCGAGTCTGCCAATATCCAGCAAGGTCTGATTTGGGCAATGCGTGGCAGGAAAAAAACCCAGGATCTCCTGACGGTTGATTTTTGCCTCACGCTCCATAAGAAGCTCTTCAATCGTACCTGGAGTTGGGCAGGACATTTCCGGAAATATGAGGTTAATATCGGGAATACGCCTCCATTAATGGTCCCTGTCAACCTCAGAAACCTCTGTGATGATGCTTGTAGCTGGTTAGAATTCGGTACCTATCCGCCAGATGAGATCTGTTTGAGGCTACATCATCGAATGGTTTGGATACATCCATTTCCAAATGGCAACGGGCGTCACTCCAGGATAATGGCTGACCTCCTGGCCAAAGCCATAGGCCAACCCTTTTTTAAATGGGGCAAATCTGATCTTGGAAAGCAATCCAAGAGCAGAAGTGAATACATTCAAGCGTTGCGCTTGGCAGATCAGGGCGATATGTCTGCGCTCTTGAGGTTCGCGCGGCATCGTTGAAGGCACCAAAACTTGTCTATCAAGGTTCCCGTCAACACAAGACGAGAGAAAAATCCTGTTTGGGAGTATGTCACTGTTGGAAATATTCAACAATATGGTCATTAACGCACTTTTTGATGGATATATCCGACATTCTAACGTCAGCCACTCGTGTTTTTTGGATAAATAAAAACGATGAGATTGTCAATTGTATTTGGTTTTCTGCACAAAATAATGGTTCCATTGAGCCACCTGGCTGATCGAAATCTATTCAAAACTTGATAAACCGAAAAGCTGTGAGATGCTGCCTCAAAGAGAGGGGGCAACATGTCAATAGAACAAAAAGCCATTAATGGCCTGACCAAAAGATTCTTGGAACTTCATGGGAAACCTCATTCCGCAAGTGGCTGGTTGCGAGTGTTCTGCGATTCGATTCTGGAAAAGATGGGGATACCTAATCTGTATTTGAAGGATCAGGAAAGAGAAGATATTGAACCGATTCTGGCCTCATATATGCAGGCTGTGGCCGATCTCCCGGCCTTCCATGACATCCTGGGGGCTGTTTATATGGAACTCGCGTATAAATGCCAACAAAAAGGGCTGGGGCAGTATTTCACGCCCTGGAACATTGCGCTGATGATGGCCAGAATGCAGTCCATTCACGACAGGAAGAACTCGAATGGTTTGACCAGGGTCTGTGATCCGACCTCTGGATCAGGGGTGATGCTGCTGGCAGCTGCACACTGCGTTCAGTTTGAAATGGGGCCTGATGAGCTGATCACATACTCCTTTACTGGCTGCGACCTCGATCTACTTTGCTCCAAGATGGCCCCGGTTCAAATGCTTGCCAATGGGCTGGCCCACAACCTCAGTTTTGGTGAAGTGGTGTTTTATCAGGGCAATGCTCTTGACCCGAACCCTGCGAAAAACTGGAACGTTGTTGTCCATGCAACACACAATACACTGTCTGATGAACCTGTTGTGCCTGCACTGGCAGCGGCCAGAAGAGCGTGTTTGCAGCAAGCTGCCGCTCAGCAACAACAGCAACAGATGGCTCTGTTTGCTTGAATCGTACAAAAAACAGTCAGTGAGAAAAAAGCCGCTGACTGTTGCTAAAATCCGAATATTCCAGAGATTGTCCACCGGGTTGTGCACAACAATTGTGGACAGCAATTTGCGTTGACCCCACGGCGTTTCAGGTGTAAAAAGATATGTACGAAGCCGACGGTCGCGGTAGACGGCTTCTGAAAGACGACCTCACTCAACAATGACCTTTCTTTTGGTCAGCCAAACACGCTCCTCGCTTGCCCGGTTCACCCCGGCGTTTTCCTGCACCTGATTTTCACTCCACCCCACCCACCACTTTGCCCCGGCTGAAGCCTGTTGGCCTGTGCTGCTGTTCCGGCATCAGAGGCAACCCGGTTTCTTCGCCCTGTGTGGCAAGAAAAGTGGCTTGCGGATCGTGAAATTGCCATAGCACCTCACGGTGTCGATCCATCTTCCAACTTGCTGGTTTGTGACCGGTTTACATTCAACCACTCTGGAGATTAGGTCCATGGGATGTGTAATGGTTTTTGCGATGCTAGACTGATTGCAAGCTCTATTACCAGAAAAACAAGGGGGCATATGGGTATTTGGATCTGGCTTGCAGGCTTGATTTTTACATTTGCCATGGTCGGCGTTGTCTACTGGCACGCTGGGAAGACCGACAATAAAAAACACTCAAAAGGGAATCGCTCGTTATGAGCCCACTATTTGTTGTGATACTCATAATGGCTTCAGGGCTATCGTTGGTCGCCATTTGCGCCATCTACGCATACCCTCGTAGAGAAGCGCTGCAGCAGAAGCTTAATAACTGGGAAGCCAGCATTGATAGTCGGCTTAAAAGGGCCAGGCAAAAATAAATATTGGATTTTTGCTGCTATTTGGCGGAACGTTTTCAAGCGTGGTTGCTTTGTTTGTTGTGTATTGGTGCGCAGGCAAGTCTGGTGATCACAAAGGCTGAAAGGGAAAACCATCGGTATAGACATTTGTTGAACCGACTGGCTGACCTTTCTCAACCACTGAGCGGACTCTCCGCTCTATAACTCTCAAACGTGCAGACTTATACATCGCCTTCATTCGAAGTGCGATTCTGATCTGTTATTTCACTTTTATCCACCCATATCCGGGCACGCTATCCCGGAAGGGTGTAGGTGCTCAGGTTACAGGAGTGCCTATGTTCAAAAGAACCAAGAAATTCGGCGTAAAGGTTGTTAGATGTATCGTTGCGACATTTACAATAGATCGGATCAATCAGTTTTCTGAAGATATCAGAAAAGTAGCATTAGTCTTTATGGGGACTGGGATTGTTGAATTATTGAGCGACAAACTCAATCATTTAACTTCCGATGAATCCTTCAAACTTTTGATGTTAGGCGTATTGCTTGAGATCATTGGTTTGGCTATATTCAGGGAAAGAACAAAGAAAGGGGAGATAGAGCCATGAGTCCATTATTCTCAGCAATGCTGGGCATAGCTGTCTTCCTGATCGTCTTTGGCATCTCTGGCCGGTATCTGGCTGACCATAGGGAAGCGATTCTTCAAAAGCTTGATAAAAAGCTTGAGGAACTGGATTCCAAGACCTGAAAACACCTAAGAGAGTGCTTGAAATGAGTCCTTTATTCACTGCAATGCTGTGCTTAGCTCTCTTTTACATTGTTTTCGGGCTCGCCGTTAGGTATGGCCATGACCATAGAGAAGAACTCATAAAAAAGTTTAATAAGTGGATTGATGAGCCTGACTCAAAGACCCCTTAACACTTTCTCACATCCTCCACCTTCGGGACCAAGCTCCCGATGGGCATGGTTCCGTACAAAATACGAGCAAACCATGACCTCTTTCAACATCAGCGGCATTGACATTGATTCAAAAGAATCAGCCATTCGCCCTTTTCCACTCGAACCCAAAATGGAAGCTTTATTGCTGGTTATTGATCATTTTCCCCTCGGCATGATGGGGTATTTGATCGCCAAAAATAGAGCAGAAAGACAGGGCATTCTTGACCAGTTTTATCAGCGTGTGAATGCGTTGATTGAGCAGGTTCAATCTTAACAGCACCACACTCCCCCCCCCGGGGAGTCCCTGCCTGTTCCCCCTCCAAATTTCTTTACTCACTCATAAGAGCCTGTTTTCCGTTGCTATTGCACCCTGGATTGCAGCGGAAAGCACGGTTCCTGAGCCCACCTTTGGGCACTGGAAATCGCCTTGCGGATCATGAGATAGGCGAGATGCCAGTAGGCACTGATCCATCTTTAACCTTTTGCAGCTCTGTCTGCACACGACTAAAACAACAAGGAGCAATCCATGTTCAATCAACTCACCCTCATTGGGCGCCTGGGCAATGACCCTGAAGTCAGGGCCATACCAAATACGGACAAGATGGTAGCGAACATCTCCGTTTGCACCACCCATTCCTATAAACAGAATGGTCAAAAAATGGAGGATACCGAATGGCATTCTGTGGTCGTGTTTAACGGCCTAGTTAATGTTGTTGAACAGTACCTTCATAAGGGGGATACGGTCATGATTGTGGGTCGTTTACGGACTCGCAAATGGCAGGATCAGCAGGGCAATGACCGGTATAAGACCGAAGTTATTGCCAATGAGCTGAAAATGCTTGGCCACCCGACGGGAAACCACCAGAAACAGCCTTCAGAGGCTCAACAGGTGGGTAACCAGTACATTCAGGAAGCAAACCAGCAGTTGCAGCCTCAACAGCCTCAACGGCAGCAGAGCTACCAACAACAACCGGTCCGCCAGGCTCAACAGCCACAGCGGAATCATCAACCCCAACAACCGGCCAACGGTTATCAGCAACAACCTCCACAAGGGCAACAACAGGCCCATGGGGAGATGAATCCATCGCTTTACCGGCAACCGGATTGTTACACGCAAGCCAAAGATCCCATTTTCTGAGGCTGAGACACTACCCCACCGGGGCATACCCCGGTGGTATGCCCTGTCATTTTTTTACAGGAGCATACGATGGCTACGGAAAAACAAGGGCTGATCAACCGGCTGGCAGAACGATTTGGCGTTGCAGATGGGAACCAACTCTTTGATGCCCTGAAGCAGACCGCGTTCTCCAATGGAGACAAGCAGCCAACCGATGTACAGATGATGGCCTTGCTGGTCGTTGCTGATCAGCATGGACTGAACCCCTGGACCAAGGAGATCTACGCATTTCCGGACAAGAATGGGGGGATTGTTCCAGTTGTCGGTGTCGATGGCTGGTCGCGCATTGCCAATGAGCACCCTCAGTTTGATGGCGTGGAATTTACCATGTCAGAAAACATTATTCAGATGGATGAACTCACCAAACCCTGTCCTGAGTACATGGAATGCACGGTGTATCGAAAAGACAGATCGAAGCCTTTCTGTGTCCGGGAGTATCTGGATGAGGTATACAAACCAGCCGTTCAGAAGAGTGGTAACCGGGGGCCATATACGATTACCGGGCCCTGGCAAACCCACCCTAAACGGTTCTTGCGGCATAAAACGATGATTCAGGCGTTCCGTCTGGCCTTCGGTTTTGCTGGTATTTACGATCCTGATGAGGCCTCTCGCATTCGTGAGCAGGAAGAAAAGGATATGGGCGTGGCTGAAGTTGTGGAAACACAGCCCATTCAGTCGCAATCACGACAAATGTTCGGACAGCCACAGACTTCCATGATTGAGCACCAGTCTCAGCCAGACCTGATGGGTCAGCTGACGGGTAATCAGTTACAGGAACAGGGGGTTCAACAACCTGAACCGATCCCCTCTGAATATGAGGTCGTTTCAGCACCGGCAACCCAGTCCCAGTCAATGGGGCAACAGGGTAGCTTTACTCCCAGCCAAAAGTTGTTTGAGTTCACAGCCAATCTGGTTGGTCGTGCCAAGGACTCTGGAGCCTGGGACACGTGCTTTGATTATGCACGACAAAGCTGGCAAGGCGATGAGCAGGATTATGTCATGTCTGAACTGACAAAGGCCCATCAAGCAGCCTGCTCAACCCACTAACCCGTCCGCAAGGACATTACCCTTTGGGGGCTTTCCCCAGGGGGAGCCTCCATCTTTTTATCTGTTGCATGGAGGTTCTAATGAAAATCATTGACCTGGTTCAGGGTTCTGATGAGTGGCTTGCCTGGCGAAAGAAAGGTATTTCGGCCACTGAAAGTGCGGTCATCCTGGGGAAGAGTCCATACTCAACGCCTTGGGACCTGTGGGCTCAGAAGACTGGTTTAATCCAGCCGCCTGATCTTTCCAACAACCCGAATGTAAAAAGGGGAAATCGACTGGAACCCATTGCACGAAAATGGATGGAGGACTGCTTCGGCGATGTTTTGCTTCCAGTTTGTGCAGAGTGGGATGGTGATCCCCTGTTCAGGGCATCCTTTGATGGGGTGACCGGAGGAGGAACACCGGTTGAGTTGAAAGCGCCATCTGAGAAGGTGTTTGATGAAATTGAACAATTTCAGTGCCACAGCTCGGCCTACCATCTCTACTATTACCAGGTTCAGCATCAGTTGCTCGTGACTGAAGCGCAATCCGGGTATTTGGTGTTCTTTCACGAACAGAGGGAACCCATTCACTTCATCATTAAGCGGGACCAGACCCTGATTGAAGAAATGCTTCAGAAGGGGCGTGAATTCTGGAAAATGATTGAAGACAACATCGAGCCTCCTCTTGATCCCGAAAGGGATTTGTTCAGACCGGTCACGGCTGACCAGGAGAAGGAATGGTTGGCGGCTGCATCCGTGTATCGACTTGCTGAACGACATGTGAAGCAGCTTGAGGCGGAAGCAAAAGCTCTGAAAACCAACATGAAACAAGCGGAGAAACTGATGACTTCGCTGATGGGGGAGTTCCAGAGGGCCGACTATGCCGGCATTAAGGTAACTCGCTTTGAGAAGTCGGGTTCCATCGACTACAAGAAGCTGCTCGCCGAGAAGCTTCAGGTTGACGATGCCTTGCTTGAGGCATACCGCCGCAAGTCAACCCAGGGTGTCCGGATCAGCAGTGATCCAGATTACTTTGTCATTCCACAACCTGAAGCTGTGAACCATGATCGGACGGATGTTGCCGTAAGAGCTTGGTTCTAACGCTTTTTCATTCAAACCACTCACCCGACAGGGGCTACAGCATTTGCCCCAGGGTAAGTCTGTGTCTCTGTTTTTTAACGACGGATAACGAGGCACACACATGCGTATTCAACGATACCAGGTCGCCCAAACTTTCAATATTGATGCTCCGGCAGCCATGGAAGTGTTGGGGTTTATGGACGAGAGCAACCCGTTGATTCCCAAGAAAGACAGCAACTATGTCTTTCCAAAGGGGGTTTTACGGGATCTGCTTGCCTTTCTGGGCTCTCCTGACGGGGATGCCTTCTACCTGTGCGGTCCAACCGGTTGTGGCAAGACGTCGATTGCCATGCAGGTGGCCAACCGGCTGAAATGGCCAACAACCAGTGTTACTGCCCATGGCAGAATGCAGGTGCTGGAAATGATTGGTCGAATGGCTCTTGTCGATAATGGACAGGGACAGTCGATCATGCGGTACATCAAGGGGCCATTGTCTACGGCAATGGAGAAGGGTTATCTGTTCATTCTCAACGAGATGGATTTGATGGACCCCAGTGAAGTTGCGGCATTGAATGACATTCTTGAGGGTGGTTCCTTGACGATCCCGGAAACGGGGGAAGTCATTACGCCACACCCTGAATTTCGTTTTGTGGCTACCGCCAACTCAAACGGTGCCGGAGATACTACAGGAGGTTACCAAGGCGTTCTGCAGCAAAATATTGCAGCAATGGATCGCTTTCGGATGACTCAATGTGGTTACCAGGATCCGGACGTTGAGGAAGAAATTCTTCATCGTTTGGTGCCTGAACTCCAGATGGCAAAACCGCTGGCAAAGAAGATGATTGCGGTAGCCAATCGGATTCGCAGAGCGTTCTCTGATACCGAGGGGGCAAGCGATACTCACCTCACTATAACCATGAGCACACGGACACTGATCCGCTGGGCTCGACTGACCCAAGTCTATGAAGGAGCACCGAACACTCTCCAGTATGCCCTGGAAAGGGCGTTGCTGTTTAGGGCGGAACCGGCTCAGGCTGAAGCCATCTTGCGATGGGCTCAGGATGAGTTTGGTGCTGGCTGGAACAGGGAGGCTGCGTAATGGAGTGTTTAATGTTTCAGAAAATTTCCGGACCAAGAAAAATCTGGAGCATAGACATCAACTCCCCCACGTCAGTGGTGGTGTACTACGGAGGCTACTACGACCAATTGAGGACGAAAAGCATTGAATGTTCCAATCCTCATGCGGAACGTGAGAAGCGTATCAGAGAGAAACTGCGCAAGGGGTACAAGGCTATCAATGGCCACATCAATGAGCAGTTACGGTTTGTGGAAGGAGATCCCGATGTGCCTCCACCCAGACCGTCACCGGATCCCAGGGCAGAGGCGATTCCCAGTTTTGACCTGTCCAGGTTGAATAACGGAAGCTCTTTCTGGTTTTGACTTAACAAGCATAAGCACCTGGCGCCCCTGGGTGCCTTGCTTTTGTTTGCTTTCGCATGGAGACAGCCTAGATGCTGGATACAGCGATTATTGAACACTTTGTGGGGCTGTTTAACCTGGCCCTTATGAAGGGCGAATACCTTCGGTTTCCGGACCGGTATTTCAATGTCAAGCCGGATATAGACGAAGGCGTTGCCTTCTACTGTAGCCAGCTTGATAACCTGAAAGTCCCAATGTGGAAACAAAATCTGGCTTTGGCCTATATCAACGATATTGACCAACAGCCGGTTTGGGAGTCGCTTTTCAAGAAGTCGTTGCGTCGAATAGCGCAGGAAATCTTGGATAAGACGCTTTAATTCAACGGACAGAAGACCCGGGCACCTTTGGGTGCCTGGCTTTTTCGCGATAACAAGAAGGCAGTTATGGCCACTGAGACTGAGCGGTTTTTCCAAAAAGGGGATGACCTGTTGATGCTCCGCCTGGTTGATGGATCGAAATACCATGTGTACCCCTCCTGGGATACGCCTAATGGCAAGCTGATCGTAATGCAGGAAGTGCATACCTTTACTCCAGAGCGACTGAAATCTGTGATTTCTGAATGGGAAAAACAGGGATTCTATGAGGTCTATGGGAAAACGGACCACGGTATTTTCTTCGAGAGAATAGGTGGCTGTTTCGACCTGACCAAAATCAGAAGCCTTGATTCGTTCTGGTTTTAACCCACTCACCCAACACCGCTGCTGATGTGGCGGGTTTCCCTGTACTGGCTGAACTCAGTCAGCAGAGGAAAACCCGGTTTCGTCACCATGCCTGCCATGGTACGAAAAGCAGTGTGCGAGTCTTGAAATTACTGTGGCTTTCCTTCGGAAAGTAGACTCATCTTCCATAAAGCACAGCTCTGACTGTGTTCCCTCACCCTGGTTGTCGGCCGACACCCTAACTCAAAAAACCATTAATGGAGCTCCATCATGGAATACATCGATGAGTGTACTTTTGTGCACTTGAAAATCCGTGCCTGGTCTGGACAGAAGTCTTTGACTGAGCGGGATTTTAAACTGGGGGAAGGTGGGGAACTGCCTTCCAAAAAGTCAGCACGACTTGGCAACAAGTTTGTGTACGACAAAGAAAAGTTGAAGGTTTTCCAAACCATTCGAACATCCGCAAGCAGGCGCTGCCTGAGCGTGGGGGCACGAATGATGGGAGCCTTTGCCATTCACAAATCTGCTATCGACGAACTCCAGCACAGCCTGGATCAGTGGAAGGCAACTTACCAACAGGAGGTCCATAATCTTCTCAGTACCTATCATCAGGATGCTGCGAACTGGATCTCCAGTAACTTTAAGCACCACGTTAACCCCACCCCGGCGGAAGATGTGGAGCGTGCTTTTCGTTTCGATTACACGCTGTACCAGATTTCAGGGGACAACCTGCCAGACTCGGAAGAGTTTGCAGACAGTCTTCTGGATGATGTTTCCAAGGATGTAAAACAGCTTTGGGAGAACTCGATCTCCGGGAAGGCCAAGGTTTCCCAGAGGTTTTTGAACCAGCCGTTCGAGTCTGTCTATAGCAAACTAAAACTTTTAAGTTTTGGGGATGGAAGGATTTTAAAAATTCTTTCAGTTATGGATGAACTCAGAAATCGGTTCCCTAAATCCGGTGGTCTTATCCAGGGCTCGCAGGAGCATCTTCTGTTAACCAACATCCTGATGGCTCTCATGAGCCCGGATCGGTTGATGGATATCCTGAACCAGCAAGGCAACGTCTGGAGTCTTTCTCCTGGACAGCCTGCAACACCACTTGGTGTTCAACCGAACACTCAACCCGCTGCAAGCGCTCCTCAACCTTCTGTGATTCAAGCAGAGGTCCAGGAACAACCGCAATGCTCTGACCCTGTACTTGTGCCTGAACCGGTGCCAGTGCCACAACCTGTACCACAGCCAATGCCCAAACCCAGGCCGGACATTCTGATTCCTGAACAGGAAATAGTGCAACCGGCCTCTGGCAGCTTCTGGTTCTAACCCTTCACTTCCGGGGCTTCTCGCAAGCCCCTCACTCAACTTCGGAGATCCACATGAACAGCATTTTTAATGCTTTGCCCATTGTTGCGGCCAGTTATGGCGATGACATGGGTGTAAAGGTATTGGTTGGAGGCACAAAGGCCTGCACCAATGGTGAGTTGATTCAGGTTCCGAACCTGGATATTCAAGCCAATCCGGACTTGAAGAGCGTTTTGTGGGGCTATTTGTCCCATGAAGCCGCTCACGTCAAGTATTCCGATATAGAAAAACAGTACTTTGTTGGCCTGCCTCCTTTGGGGATCTCAATTCAGAATCTGATCGAAGATATCCGGATTGAGAACGCCCTGATTGAGGAGCTGCCGGGGACTCGCTTCACCATGGATGACGTGAATGATTACCTGAAACGTAATTACAAACCGAGTTCCGAGGAGAAGGAAAAGTCGGCGCAAGTCCTGTTCAGTTACCTCTATGACTGGCTGTACTGCGTTTACAGAGAGCAACGGTTCCTGCAAAAAGACCTGGATGCGTCCCGTCGTTTATTTGACCAGACGTTTCCAAAGAAATTATGCAGTGAGCTGGAGAATCTGATCAGGCAAAGGTTACCGGGTGTCCGTTCGACCGGTGACGTAAACCAGCTGACCAAAGAAATATTGGCACTGGTAGAACAACACATTACCCCTGAAGAACCTGAAGATGAGGAGCAGGATCAGGAGCAACCACAGCAACAATCCCAGTCCAACCCTGGCGATGGCCAGCAAGGGCAGGGCACGGGCAACCAAACCCAGGTATCGGATTCAGGTGCCAACGGCAATGATGATGGGCAAGGGGGCAGTGGCCAGAAGCAGGATGATAGCCAATCTCAGTCCGGGCAAGACTCAAACTCCGGGTCTCAGTCTGGAATGGACGGTAATGACAGTAGTACTGGGCAAGGTAGCGGGGGCCAGCGCGATTCGTCGGATTCCTCCCAAAACCAATCGGCCAGTGGTGCTGGAAATGGCAACAAGCATGAAGCGTGCAGGGCCGCGCTGAATGCCAGCAACAGCGACTTGGAAAGTGATCAGGGAGAAATCCTTAGAGCGATCCTGGAAGCTAACGCAGACACCTCTGGTGACCACCTGGACTACCCGGAGTTGAGCTATGACGAACGCCTTTTTCAAATGGGTAACGTCAGTCAGATCAATGACGGGGTGCTCAACGCTTCCAAGTTGAGAGCAAAGCTGACCGGTCTGGTTCAGTCTCAACAGTTGCGGCGCAACTACGAGACCGCCAATGGGCAACATATCAATACCCGCCGTCTGGATCGGATATTGGTGGGGGACTTGAGGGTTTTTTCTCACGAGTCTCCACGCAGGGCAGTCAACTCTGATGTTTGTTTGTTGCTGGATTCGTCCGGCAGCATGACGCAACAGGGCAGAGACACCATCTGCAACTCTGCGACAGCCTCCCTTGCCCTGGCATTGGGTGATATTCGAGGTGTTGATGTCTGTGCAGCTACCTTCCCGGGGGCTCAATCAGCCGTCGGACCGTTAAATTATTTGGGTAAACCGGTTCGCAGGAATCTGGGGCGTTTCCAGATCAAACCACACGGAGGAACCCCTCTGGCGGAAGCTCTGCTCTGGGCTGTAAAAGAACTCAGGAAGGGCAAACGCGAAAGGAAGGTCGTGTTGGTGCTCTCTGATGGTGATCCGTTCAACGGGCCAATCGTCAAGAAGATTATCAACGATATGGAGCGTTCCGGCGTTCATCTGGTTGGCATTGGTATCCAGACGGACGCCATGGCCAACTACTTCACCCACAACATAGCCATAGATCAGCTCAACGACCTGGGCCCCAGACTCTTTGAGGTCGCACGGAGGATCATATGAACGATGAGTTTCGTGATCTGACGGAAACCGGGTATACCAGGCTGAGTGAGGCTGTGTTTAACGATGCTATTCAGACCGCTTTTGGTGTGCGTAGCCAACTATCCAATGCCGCAGGAAGGATGCGGAAAGTAAACCCTGATGAGTGCCGGGAGGTATGGTTCTGGATAGAGAGCGACGATGAAACGTCGCCGTTCTCGTTCATGAATTGTGCCTTGAGTCTCGGTATTGACCCATTCTCGTTCAGAGATCTTTTGAGGACACAATGGCGGCAGATAAGGGGGAACCCTTCCAGCCCGTCATTATATGACAAGGTATTTGTCTGTCCTGTCCAAACCAGAGCAGAAGCAGACCGGTTGTTTATCCGTTCACCTGAGCCCGAAAGGGTGGAGGTAGATGGTGGCTTCCAGTTTGCCCTTGCGCTCTGACACTTAATACAACTCAACCCCGACTGGGGCATGTATATGCCCCGACAGGGGAGGTATGTGCCTTCAGTCTCTTACCTGTAGGGAAAGAGCAATGGCCAATCAGCCAGTAAGGAAAAAAAGACTCACCTTCGAGCAAGTGGGGAAACACTTTTTTGCCATCGTGTACCAGTATGCCTGGCACCAATGGGTGCCTTATATGCGGATAAATGTTCCACAAATTCCAGACCTTTCAGAGGAATGGGACGGTGAAGGGATGAGCCCTTTGTTCAACGGGGTCACGCTTCGCTATGTACCCGATGAAACCCAGTAAGGAGTAACGGAAATGAGAGACAGCAGAAAGACGAAAGACCAGGCGGCTGGAAAGTGGCTTGAGATCCTGCATGATCTTGCTCCCGCACTTCAGCCTGCGATTGCCAATCTTGGCCGTCATGTACCCTGTCCTATCGGGACTGGGAACACAGACGGGTTCCGACTTTATAAGGATGCTGCCCAAACCGGGGGAGGGGTATCCAATGCAGAAGGAAGTTTTCCAGACGGATTTAACCTGCTGATGTGGGTGAACGACTGGAAGTTTCCTGAAGCCCATGACGAAGTTTCCAAATGGTTGAACGGCTCTGTAATAACAGAACCAACAGTCAGGAAGGTAACTAAGCCCAGCAAGAAGGAACATGATGATGAGGCTGAAAAAGCGCAACGGCAGCGGAAGTTGCTGAATCGCCTTTGGTCACAAACCCATGATCTCAATACTGTTGAGGCTGAACCGGCCATGTCCTATCTGGCCCGGAGACGCTGTTTTCCGTTGCCCTGGGATATTCCCGACCTGGCACTGCACAGTTCGCTCCAATACAAGGAGAAAGGGAGTAAAAATCGCCATTTCCCTGGATTACTCGCTGTTGTGAGAGATCCAAGAGGAAAAGGTGTCACCCTCCATCGAACGTTTTTAACGCTGGATGGGAGCAAGGCGCCTGTTGATCAGCCCAAACGCATTATGCCTGTACCGGTAGACCAATCGTTGTCAGGGAGCGCCATTCGGCTGCAACCAGCCAACTGGAGGGGAGAGGTCATAGGCGTTGCGGAAGGTATTGAAACAGCACTGTGTGTCACTTGTGCAACCCATATGGTTTGCTGGTCAACCCTGACCGGTACACTGATGGCCAACTTTACCCCTCCTGAGTGGGTAAAAAAGGTCGTTATCTGGGCGGACTGTGACCGTGAAAATCTCATCATGCGCAATGGTGAACTCACGGATACAGGCTCTGCCGGCCAAAGGGCGGCGCATAAACTGCAAAATCGTCTGTGGGAGGTGGGTATTGAGTCAGAGATTCGTTTACCCCCACCCGGTCCGCTGATGCTTCAGCAGAAATCGGTTGATTGGGCAGATATGTATAGCCGTTATGGAAGCAAGCCTTTCTTTGAGAATGATCATCGAAAATGGGCTGTTTGAACCAATGCAGCTCGCCCTTCGGGGCGGGTATGCATACTTTTCAACCAAAAGTTGAAATAGCAGACTTTCGTGAGATAGTGCCCCTACAACAAAACAAACCAACAAGAGGGCTTCTCCATGTTTCCTGTACTTTCTTTCCTAACCGTTGAAGCGGATAACCATTGTCACACCGTTTATTGTTCAATGAAATCTGACAGGAGCGATATCAAAGCTTTTGAAGTGACATCCCGGATCCAGACAGAAAACCAGAAACTGGTTGCTGAATTGTTTGTTATACGTCATGTGCTGACGGAATTGGAAATAATCAAAAACCCATCAGCTGAAAATGTTGCTTTGCAATGCTCTCAGGGCGCAATCAAAAAACTGGTTCGAAAATCGTCAACAAAACTGGACGCCAATCCATTTGCTCGTTTTTTGACAACACGATTTCCAGGAATCCGAATCAAAACAAAACACGACAAATCCTTAATAAAGCACGTCCCTGTCGTTAAAAAACTGGTAATCAATAAATGTCCTGTAGAGACAGAGAAAACCTGTATTGGTGACATCAAACTGACTGAACATGCCACCCAACGATTCCAGGAGCGCTTCCATGCCGACAAATCCATCGGCGTGGCCACGACAATTCTGATCAATTTGCTTCGATACTGCGATATGAACCCCGTCAGTATTGATGGGCGAAAGCGGAACCGGGCATTGATCAGCCACCAAAAGAATGCGGAGTACTGGAAAAACGGAAATACCTGTTTTGTGACAGTCCCGGAGAATGGACGAAAGGTACTGGTGACCGTTCTACCATACTTTGCAGCAACATAAAGAAGGGAGAAAGAAAATGATCCAGATCAAGAATTTTGGTAGAGATCGATTTGTAGAAACGAAGGAAGAGTTAAACCTGATTCTCAAAAGTGATTACCGGGGAAAAGACATCTCCATCAAAATGCCAACCCCTTCCGGAACAGGAAAACTGTTTTTTGTCAGCGTTGATTTTGAAGGTGTGGTTCGGGAAACCTACGGAAAAAAGCAACCCATCAAATTCTTATATTGATTAAAAATAAATCATAAATTTTGGAATTACGATTGTTTATTGAATTTTTTCACAATGTCCCTATACCCTGCGTCCATACGAATGGACACTCAGACGCAGAGAGAGCTGACCAGAAGAATCAGGGGACGGGAACCGTGCGAATAAAGCCAATTATCATCGGGGTATCGGCAGCCATGCTGTCAGGCTGTGTGACGACTCAGCAACCCCCCATATCGACGGGTGATGAGACACTGGATAGTTTGTTGTCTCAGTATGAGAGCAATCGCTATGTGATTGTCTCTGACCCTTACACCTTGTCCGCCGCTGAACGGGAAAAACTTGAGGCTGATGGTTATCAATTGCTGAAAGCCGAAAAGATGGATGAGTCCGGATACATGATCGCCCCGGTTGATAATGGCAGCCTGGCAACTACGACGCTGAACCGTTACGTCACCCGGGATGGAATTAACTACCGGTTTCTGAACTCTGTTCCTGCTGAGGAAGCCCTGATCGATGTAGCCAAATCCAGCACGGTCTCTGAAGCCCATGACGCGGCCATTGCCTATGAAGAGGGAGAGGATAAAACGGATATTGACCCACTTGATGATGATGTTTTCCTTTTGGCCAGCACTGAGGAAATCAGCGACCAGGATTTGATTGAAGCAAATGAGCTGGGGGACGATGCATCGGAGCCTGAGATGTTGCTTGCGGCTGTCGGGGAAGGGCTGGATTCTGCCGCCATTGAAGTGGCCCCCGTTCCTGAAATTGAAATCCGGCCAACTTACCAATGGTATGCGGGTGAGACCCTGCAGACATCACTTCGACGTTGGGTAGAAGATGCGGGTTATAACCAGCTTGTCTGGTATGTCTTTGATCAGGAAGGGGATGTCATTGAGATCCCGATTGCTTCAGATCATGAGTTTACCTCTGACTTTGAGGCGGTGCTGGCCAAAGTAAAAAGAGCCTACGCAACCGCCCCTCGAAACCCGATCAACCTCGATTTCATCATTAAACAGGGCAATAAAACGCTCGTCGTCACCAACACGGGAGCCGCCCGATGAGAAAGCCCTTGTTACTGACACCGCTGGCCCTGATGCTGGCAGGTTGTGCCGTCAACACCCCGGTTATTAAAGAAGGCATCACTGAAACCAGTACCCGGGCAGAACAGCTCCACCAACAGGTGACTGACAGCGGGATGTCTCTGGACCACGGGTTCAATGTGACCATTGATGATGGGATCTGGGTTGAAACCGAAACCGTCAAGTCCAGCACCATACTGCCGGCATCCATCACACAAACAAAGTACACGTTTGTGAATCCGGACCCGATGACTCTGGAACAAATTGCTTCCTTCCTGAACCTGAAAACCGGTGTCAAGATTGCCCGGGCCCACGAACTCATTGATCAGGAGGCCGAAGCCAACAAGGGGCAGGGTAACTCTAGCCACTATACAACCGGCACTAATCAGTCCAGTACACAAAGTGGTACCAAAGACTTCATACCAACTGCTCCGTACCGACCCAATATGAAGAATGTCACGATGAGAGAGTTTCTTGATCATCTGACAGCGACACTGGGCATTAGCTGGAAGTACACTGAAGGCCAGGGTGTGCAGCTGTACTATTACGACAGCAAAACCTTTTATGTGCATACCACCAGTTCTGATTTCAAAGCAACCAGCCTCAGTAAAAATACCAGTGACTCAGGCACAGAATCATCCTCTGGCGGGGAATCCAACCAGACTATTGAAGTCAGCATACAGCCCAATTTCTGGTCCAGCCTGACGGAATCCCTGAAGAACATACTCACCGAGGATGGAACCATCATTATCAACCATGCCACGGGTGCGGTGACGGTCAATGATAACCAGCAGGTGATCAATAAAGTTCAGGCATATATCCGGGATCTGAACCGAATGCTGAAGCTGGAAGTGCATATGCGACTGAATGTTATCAGCCTGAAAGTGAAGGCCAGTGATGTTGCCGGACTGTCTTATGACCTGATTTACAAGAGCCTTGATGAGGCATTAGGACTGCAAACATCCAGACCGGGTGGTAGCAGCAGTAGTATCAGTGGTGAAATTCTCAGTGGTCGGTGGGAAGGCAGCAAAATCTTCATTGATGCCTTGTCAGAGAGAGGTGAAGTCACCAGCTCGATTACATCCGATTTAATTATCAGTAACTACAAACCGTATCACTACAGAAACGGCGGCACGATCCGATATCTGGGCAACCTGACCACCACCAACACACCGGATATAGGCACTTCCGAGTCAGCGGAAATCAATTCTCTGTTTACCGGTACAGGCATTGTCTTTTTACCAAACATCTACGACAAGGAATCGCTTTCCCTTGATCTGATGCTCAGTCAACAGGATCTGGCCCGGTTTGAACAGATCGTTCTGTCGGACAAGACCATCAAACTGCCAGAAACCACCAATCAAGACCTAATTAGCACCCTGCAAATGCGCACAGGGGAAAGCCGGGTACTGGCTACGTTTGAGATCAAGCGGAACAGTACGGACAATGCCGGTACTCTTGCCCCGGACAACATGCTGCTCGGTGGAAACCAGGCGGCTGAAGGGTCCAGAGAACTGGTGCTGATCATTGGCTCTCCAAGGATACGTTAGGAGACCCTATGCCGACCAATACGACAAAAAACTCAAAGGCTGCTATCGGTAAGTCCAGACTCCTGGAGGTCAACGGCAGGCCCATTGCGGTTGGTATGCACTGGTATGCCCATGCTTCCGGGGATAAGCGAGCCATATCAAGGGCTGCCTCTGAATGTGGGGGCTCATTCGGGGTTAGAGTTCCTTCCCAGAATATTGCCCTGACCGGGTTTTATAATGGCTCCAAGGCGAGCAAGAAGCTCTATTCAGGCGCATTGTTGGTTGCGAAACTCTATGAAAAGGGGGTGTTTGTTTTCCCTCTTGAGGATGATGAGTACTGGGTACTCGTTATCTCCGATGGTCAGCCGGTCTGTGGTTACGACCAGGTATGCGATGAAGCGTCCGCCCAGGCCATTATTACGCAGATTGAAAGTGTCTATGATGTACTGCCGGTCTATGCCGGTCCGAGCTTCAGCACTAAACACTCTGTTCATGAACCATCCTCTCCCATGGAGCTCCAAAGACTGTTCAGCCCAGAGCGACTGACCGCTGAATACGGTTTAAGCCGACAAACCAAAAAGTATTTGAACTACGCCCCACAGGGAGCCGGGGTGGTTTTATTGCTGATGGCAGGCTTGCTAATGGTTAAGTCCGGTATCCTTGGAGGTTCAGTAAGGGATATTCAGCAACAGAAACAGGCAGACCAATGGACTACTCAGGCTTCCTGGGAGCGGGATAGTATCGTCACCAGTTACAACCAGATTGCTTCCAATTACCCATTGGATAACTGGATTTCCTCATTACTGACAACCATCAACCAGATTCCTCTTGAGACCGGTGGCTGGCTTTTCAATGAGTTTGAATGTGAAGCACGGAAACCTCATTGCACAATCACCTGGCGAAACAGTGGCTATGGCACTTTCAAGTCCCTGGATTTCAATGTGCGATATCTCGGTGCCTTTGGTATGAAGGATCCGGATGAGGTCAAGCAAACCATTAACATCGTTAATTATGTTGAACATCGTTTCAGCCTCAATGACGTCGAGAAAGAACTGATACAGCTACCCAGCTTCGATGATTTCAAACTTCAGCATGTGAGCGTCCTGCAATTACTGAGAACAGTACCTGGAATGGAGTTTTCCATCGAAAAACCGGTTCCAGGTCCAAAGGTCAGTCCATCGCCTGTTGGTGTCGAACAAAGCATTGATTTCCCAACCTATGCCAAAGGAACCTGGGAGTTGAACGGAAAGGGGCTGAATATTCTGGTTGATGCAGCACTGAAACTGAACCCGTCGGTCTACTTCGGCCAATCCCTGAAGATCAAGATCATATACAACAAGCAGACGATCAGCGCAGATTGGGTTATTGGGGGTGAATATGTTAGCAAATTCTAAACAGCTGCTTCTCTTTTTGTCTGTCCTGGTGCCGGTAACCAGTGCTGCCCAGCTACAGAGCACGGGAACCGTGGATGCCCTGATTAAACAGGGCCAGGTCGAGTACCAACGACAACAGCAGGAGATCAAGGAAGCGGCACAGCAACGGGTTAATCCAGTCCAGAAAAAGAAAGAGGTGGTGCCAACGGAGTTTGATTTTTTAATGGAACGCAGTGGCAGTATAGGAATCAAGGAGTACGTTGACCGGTTGAATTTTGTCGGCCTGTTCTCAGCAGGTGATAAGCAAGAGGCCAAAATCTATTACAAAGGGGCATCCAACTATTACAAGGTCGGTGAACGCCTGCCCCGAGGGTTTGACCTGGTGGAGATCGGGAGCAATCACATCAAGGTTCGAAGTGTTTCGACCCGGCAAGTGCAAACCCTGCATATGCGCTCCATTGCATCGGTGGAAGATGAAAAACGGCAGTTCTACTCCCAGAGCGAGCAGCTGAACATTGACCCGAGGCGAATCCGATGACCATTGTTAAACACCTTGAAGAACTGCATCAACAGTGTGGCCGGGAATCGGTAATCCAGTCTGAACACGGAGGCCTTGTACCGCTTCCCTTTTGGGTAGCCGATGACGTGGCCTTGATCGGGCCTCCTAAGTCAAAGAGCGTTTATATTGTCTGTGCCCCGGAAGTCAAAGGGGGACAGGCTTTTTTTAATGCCGTCAATTCATGCCACAGCAAACGCGTCTCCATTGCTGATACGGTTGTGGTAGAACGCTCCATTATCAAAATGCTGAAGGAGGATGGCTCCAAAGGGGCTAGTGCAAAGGCCTCTACGGCGGCAGATCAGATCCTGTTTGACCAGATGATGAGGGAAGCCGTGTCTCAGGGGGTTTCGGATATTCTGATCGACAACAACAATGGTCGTTATAACATCAAGTTTGATATCGACACCATTGTTCGGTCCGTTCGGGGTATTCCTCGCATTGAGGCTGAAAGCATGATGCGCCACTTCTATCAGAACATTGCGGACCAGAGCGTGGTGGAAGATCCCGTTTTTTCCTTTGAGAAGGCGCAGTTTGCTGCTGGTGATGGTATTTGGGATGACCAGAAAATCCGGATTCGCTATCAGTCCAAACCTTCTTTTCCAGAAGGGTGCGATTTTGCCCTCCGATTGTTGAACCTGTCGGATGCAGGTGGCTTCAGTCGCTACAACGACCTTCGTCTGTCAAACAGTCAGACAAGCCTGCTTCGTGAGATCAATAACCGGGAATCGGGCGCCATCATCTGCTCAGGCACAACAGGCTCTGGTAAAACAACGTCAATCAAAGTGATGGTTGAGGAAAAACTTCGAGATAACCCGGGCATACAGATTCGTACCGCCGAATCGCCCCCGGAGTACATCATCAAGGGAGCCAGGCAACACCATGTGGGCGAGGACGTTTCAGGTGAAACGGATGTTTATGTGGAAGCGGTAAAAGAGCTGATGCGGATGCGCCCGGACCGGATCTATATCGGTGAAATACGAAGCCGCCAGACCGCAGAGCTGTTTGGTCGTGCGGTACTGTCGGGCCATGGTGTGTATACCACGATCCACACGGATTCGCCCTATGAGATTATTACCCGCCTTGAAGGGGAAGGGCTGTCCCGGGATGTAATATCATCGGGCAATTTCATTAACGGGTTGATTTACCAGAAGCGGGTAGCAAGGCTGTGTGATCACTGCAAAATACCGCTTTCCAGCCTCAACCGTAAAGCCATTACAAAGCGATTAAACCTGTTGAAGACAGACCTTTCTGGCGTTCATTTTCATAACAAGGAAGGGTGTGAACAGTGCTCTGGTCGTGGTATTTCCGGCTCCATTGTCTGTATGGAAATGGTGCGTCCCAATAAAAAAATGCGTGACTGCCTTAAACGCAAGGATGAGAGAGGTTTCTACCTGGAATGGGTAAGGGCGGGTGATGAAGCCGGGTATGGCGATGCCATCGAGACCTCTCTATACCATGGCCTGAGAAACATGATGAGTGGTTTGATCTGCCCTGAGCACATTGAATGGCGGTATGGTGAATTGAGCCCACTGCTTCTTATGGAGTTCACTCACACATGGAGGCAGGAAGATGGTTTCCGCATTAGCCTGGGTCAGTAATTTCAGGGTTGAACAGCATATAGCGGACATCAAGGCCAATCACAAACGTCGGGCGGCCTTGTACGACCTGTTGGAAAATTATTGTCAGTCAATTCCATCCATTGTCGATGTGCTTCAGCGTATCCGGTTCAGGAAGGAGGAAGACTCAGACAGCGAGTATCGGGTGTTTGAGGCGATACTTCATGAGATCGAAGCCAATAACCTGCCGCCTCTGGAGGCCATGGCCAAGTTGTTTCCACCGGATGAAATTGCCCTGATCGAGTCCGCGAGCACTAAAGGCCAGGTTCACAAAGGATTTGCTAGGGCTCGGGATATTGCAAAGAGGCGGGCGGAGGCCAAGTCATCCATACGTATGGCATTGGCCTATCCACTCTACATTGTGATTTCGAGCCTGATGCTGTTCTATTTCATCCTGGATAAAACCGTCCCGGAAATGGATCGATTCCTCCCCTGGCATCAATGGCCAGAGTGGACTCAACCGTTACACACCGCCTATTTGATATTGGTGGAGAACAACCACTTCATATTGGCTGGTTTTTTCCTCTTAGTGGTTTTTGTCTACACAACACTCAAGCTGAGTCGCTGCCGCCTGCGTAATGTGTTGGATCGGCTACCGCCTTGGAGCGTTCAGAAGAGAATACAGGGCAGCATCTTTCTGATTGCCTTGGGGGATTTGATCAATAGTGGGGATTCGTTCCCGAGAGCGATACGTCGCTTACAGGAATACGCTCCTGCTTATCTGGCCTCTTACCTAGAGGTCATGATTGACCGGCTGGAAAATAATGAGCGGGTTCCTGATGCTCTGGACTGCGGCTTATTCAGCAGAAACACCTGTGGTTACATCAAAGATTTTTCTCACTTAAAAGTGTTTGGACAAAAAATCATTCAAATCGGAGAAAAATCGCTTGATGAAACGGTTTCCTTTATCAAGGTTTTGGCAATGTCAATTGGTTTGATTGGTGTCATTACGATGGCCGGCTCGAACGGCTATATTGCAATGTCCACTAATGCAGTCCAAAAGGCATTTATTACAGAAATAAGACAATAACTTAGTGGAGTGTGTTGTTATGAGAAAACAGAAAGGCTTCGTGAGTAATGAAATTGGTATCGGAATCTTTGTTGTCACTGGATTGGGGTTAGCCGCTTTTATTACAGCTCAGAGTTTGGTCAGTGAATCGAATTCATCCATTATGGTATCCCAGACTCAGGAAACTGTTAAAAATATCCGGCAAAAATACCGCTATCAGGGAGATTATTCTGATCTCAGTACGGAGCAGGTGATCAAATTAAATGCAGCCCCAAAAACCATGGTTGCCAATGATACTACGCTGGTTAACCCCTTTGGCGGAGAGCTGACATTTGAATCGACTACCTGCACAGGATCCAACGATTGCTTTACAGCACAACATACACGCCTGCCCTCTGACATCTGTGTCAATTATGTCAACGGCATGGTGGAGTTAAGCGATAGTATCCGGGTTGGCCAGGCAGAAGTGAAAAAAAGCGGTGAGTACACCATCACACAATCAGCCCTGACTACAGCCTGTGATAATGCTGCCAATACTGTGCAGTCCACCCATACAAGAGCATGAAAAACCAAGGGAGAGACCCATGAAACAACAAAAAGGCTATGTTCTGTTGCCTCTGGCAATCGGCATCATGGTGATGGGCTCAATGGCCATTACCCATGCGGTTCTCTCCCAGGGTGACTCCCTCGACAAGTTGGCCTATGCCACAGGCAAGGAAGCCGGGCAGGTCAACAATGCAGTTCGGACCTATATTTCCCGCAATGCCAATGATGACAATATCATTCCAGAAGGGATAACCCAGTATCGGGGTGTTAAATGGCTCAAAAGCCAGGCTAACTGTGGAAGAGGGGCGACAGCGGATATAGCTTATCTGCCCTGCGACTACCCTGAGATTCTGCCTTTGCGTATGGAGTACAACGTCACCATCACCAAGAACGCGGCTACTGGTGAAGTTCGGGCTGAAATCGACCTCGGCATACCCAATGACAGCGTTCACAATGTTGGCCATGTATCGGGCCAGGTGGTTTCGGGTGCCAAGGGAGTTTCAACCCTGAATGCCGATCCTGATTACGGCGGCCGGGTATTCTTCGATGCCAGGGACGATGAAGAAGGCCGGGTAACCCTGGTGGCCAGCAACTCAGCGGATTCTGATATCTACCTTCGGGCTGATGGCAGTGTGAAGCCTACCCATGATTTTGACTGGAACAATCGCAGTTTGCAGAACGTCCGGTCTATGACCATCACTCAGAATTTGTTCGCCGGCGGCGATGTTACCTCCAGTGGTAACCTGAGAGCCCGGACCTTTGCTGACATTGATGACGACTCGTTTCAGATTTCACCGGCAGGAACCAGTACGGCCAATTATGTCCAGGCAGAACTTATTAAGCTCAATGAAGAGATAGACACTAATATTTCGTGTGAAGACAAAGAGTTGGGCGTTAGTTTAGAGGGAGAACTCATCTTCTGTAAAAACAGCCAATGGGAGCTGGTTTCTGCACCTTCCAGTGGTATTAAAAAATTTGAACCAAAGTCTTTTGGTGCAGGTAAGTATGCAATTCCTGCAAATGCTGTAGGCATGTTAATTGAGACATACAGGCCTCCATACGGAAGTGCTTCTATTTCCTTTGATAACGGTATTAACTATGGGAGCTGGTATTTGAATCGCACAGGAAGTAAGGGGCATGGTTATGAGATTAGAAATATTGAACAAATTGATATTCCTGCAAACTCATGGGGCACTAGACCGCAACATGTAACCCTCTCTCAGGGAGGTGGTGGGAGCATTATATTAAAAGGCTGGTTTTATAATGGTTAGAAAAAAGCCCCGGATAACACGGGGCTTTTTTTTATCACTTCTTATTATGAAGTCGAAAATATAGGAGAAACAACCTCCTTAAGGGATGAGGTATCTTCAGGCGTCACATCTGTCCACTGTTCCGAAACTTGATCGTAGTAGTACGTTTTGCTTTCACCGTTCTGATTACCAATAATTGACATGCCACCGAGGTACATCCGAGTGCCAGTAATAGAGGTGCCCTGAGCTATGGAATTATCCATTAAATTTGCTCCACCATTCACAGGTAGCAAGGTGTTCATATCAAAGGCTAGTAATTCACCGGTATAGGTGGTTACATAAGCAACATGGCTATCGCCTAGGTTTTGAATACCAGCCAGCTGCGTCCCGGTGTAAGTATCTACATTAAAGACGCTCTCAATATTCAGGGTATCATGATCTATGGTGTAAAACCCGGAATTGATGTAGCTTATACCATCCAAATAATTGCCAAAGAAAGCCGACTTGTTATTACGCACCTGGGTTAAGCCATAGACACCATTTAGCTGATAACCGTTTCCGGAAGGATCGTTGAATTGCACATAATTAAACGTATCGGGCAGTGACAGATCGAACACGAAGTGGTGATCATAGCGGCTGTCATTATTGACCGAATAACGCCAGTTATGGATCAGGTAGTTGCCGACCTTAAACGGCTTAAAATCATTAGCCTTCCTGGTTGTATCTATGTCGTAACCCACTTGAACCGATGACCTGTCATCAGCGATCACACCGGTTTTCAACCTGCGATGTCCGTAACCACTTGCAACTTGAAGGTTGGTATCGAACACAACATTTTTGTCACCATTCAACCATCCATAGATAAAGTTCGCGCTATGCTCCTCCATGGAAACATGTCTGAAGATAGTATCAAACTCACCTCCGGACCACATGCTCAGTGCGAACTCATAGGTTCCGTTATTTGTATGTTCAGTGCTATGAATGGTATGGCCGAGTAAATAGACCTCACCATCATTACTGACATCTGACTGAAATAGTCTTCGCACGTAGGGCTGGTCAAGATCTTCCTGGAAACCTAGTCCTACACACTGGGGTATTGACTCTGGTTCATTCAAAGGAATGCTTACAATTTTACATGATTTAACTTCATTTCCACTATTATCTGTAAAGCTACTGAAGTTACCTTCCAAAATAACGGAAGATTTCATCATCTGAATATTGCTAATTGAGCAACCAGCACTTTGAATGTTGGTAAAGAAATCCTTAAAGACATAAGATGCATTCGCACCATCACTGACCTTGACAATTTTCTTTAATGAATCACATGGTCCTTCCCGGGTGTTTTCCAAAAGGCTGTTTACAATGGCAAAGCCAATCGCATCAGCAGTATTGGCTACCATATCGGTAGATTCTTCAGGTGGGTTGTAACCACCACCACCGCTATCATCCTCTCCACCGCAACCTGAAATCAACAAAGCAGTTGCCATGGCTACAGACAAACTCAACACTGTTCTTTTTTTGTTCATCACATTTTCCTTGATTGAACTGGGGCAAAGATAATTAAGCAATAGTTTTCTGGCTAAATATTAATCGAGCTATTATTCAAGACAATTGATACAGGTCATTTAAAGTATTTATTGGCTTAATTGTATTGTCTCATACAGTTGTGACTTATCAAATCTGGCCATTTATTGATCGTAATTTCATAAAGTATATTCACAAAGAAAATAATTAAGGCTCCACAGAGGGAGCCTTTTGTAATCAGTAAATACCAAACTGATTGAGTACTCTGATGATAGGTCGAGAAAGAATCCAGCCAGTGATCACCAATGCCGGAAAAATAACCAGAAAACTGAACATGTCGCTCCTCCTATTAATGTGGCGTGTTCCTGCAAAGCACTGTTCAAATGCTCTGGAGGAACACGCCACAAAGGAGCGTGTTCAAAGGGTTTAACCCCGGGTAAGGCCAAGCGCCCTGGTTGTCCTGATAACAGGAATGGACAGGCAGTAACCGGAAATCAAGCAGGTCGCATAAACCGCAATGATCATTTTAAAGTCCTCGCAGGTATTGCAGAACAACACCTGCAGTCGCAGGGTATGTGTTCTGCGACTGGACCTATGCCAAATGGCATAGAAAGTTGAACCACTCTGGTTAGAGTGGGGTTATCCCTTGTGGGGTTCAGCCCCACATGAGTAGATGTGATTAGAACCCTCGCCCGATAGGGCGGGGAGTGTCAGAACTCCGCATCAATGGTTAAAAACCACCGTTTCATTGGAACTGTGACTGTTATCATTCCTCTTCCGCAGGGGTATGTTCCCCAGAACCGGTAGAATGTTTCATGCATATCAAACTCGGATAGAGCTTGAATTTGACCAGCAGTGATTGGCTCAAAAGGGCCGCCGCTGCCAATGTGCATAGGAAGTCCATATTCCCGAATATTCAATTCGTCAATATTCTTTCCACCTGTACAAGCAACCAGGTTCTGTCTTCTGACATCAGCTTCTTGTAACAGAAGGACTGATTCGTCATAGCACCCATACTGTGTCGTAAACTTAACAATATGTCCGTGCATAGGGTTGGCTTGATCCGCAAGTTCTTTGAGAATTTGCTTCACATGCAGGAACTTTGCATAAAGTTTCGGTGAGAATTCCGAGGCGAAATCAAGATTTGGACAGATCAGATCCATCAATTCACCAGGTACTTCACAAAGGCCCATTTGCAAAGCCAAAGGCTCTGCTTTTTTTCTAGCCTCTTCGACGACCGCCGGATGATACCGCTGTCGTGGATCATTGTTTTTTGTCATATGTAGCTCCAGTGTTTGGGGCTACATCCCTTAACGGGAGAAGCCCCGCCAGGGTGATATTTGTATAGATTACCCCGCTGATTCAGAACGGGATGTCGTCAATTTTTGGCGCCAGGGAAGGAGCCTCGGTTTTCAAAGACTGGAAGGCCGAAGGTGCAACCATCACTCCGTTCTCACCAAACAGCCATTGATCGAGCGGAGGTGACAAGTACTCGCCGTGACCCAGATCCCAGGCCAGGGTTTCAATGTACCGGAACACCTGTGAAAGCGAGGGCAGACCACCATTAACGATTCGGTAAAGCCCGCCTTTTTTCGTCAGTTTGTGAATGATGGCTGTATCCGACAGAGTATCCAGAAGTTTCGAGTTGACCGTGTAGGGATCGGCAAGGCCAATACTCACACTGGGTTCAACCGTCAATCTGCTGGTAACTCCGACAACAGGCTCTCCACCAGACAAGCCCGCATGCAGGTTTGACTCTGTATAGTCAGCAACCAGAAACAGCTTTGGGAACTCCTTTATATTTCATTGCAAATAAAAGATTTCCTCGGGCTCCGGTATAAGGATCTAGCGACTGGCTGCCAGCCAGGAACACCAGAGAGAAGATGCTGAGGAGTAATGAACGGATCATTGTTTTTTTCCTTAGGTTATTTTTGCCTGTCGATAACAGACTTTTTTGAGTAAACCGGTCACAAACCGGCAAGTTGTAAGATGGATCGACACCGCAAGGTGCTATGGCAATTTCACGATCCGCAAGCCACTTTTCTTGCCACGCAGGGCGAAGAAACCGGGTTGCCTCTGATGCCGGAACAGCAGCACAGGCCAACAGGCTTCAGCCGGGGCAAAGTGGTGGGGTAGAGTGAAAATCAGGTACAGGAAAACGCCGGAACGAACCGGGCAAGCGGGGAGCGTGTTTGGCTGACCAAGGGAAAGGTCATTGTTGAGTGTGGTTGTCTTTCAATGCTGTCTGCCACAACCGTCAGCATTTGTAGTTCTGTGTCGTTTAACGACAATGGTCAATATGCCGCTGTTCCAGTCGATTTGCAACCAGAACAGCAGGGATAAGAGATCAGAGAAGCTCTTTCGGGATTGTGCCGCCGCTGCCAATATAGTCAGCAACTAGCTTACGGCGATCCCCAATCGTAAACGTGTCGATTTTTTGCCTGTGTTTTTTAAAAAAATCCACAGCTGCATTGATTTCAAAATAGACAAAATCTCGGTTCAAACGATCAAGTCCACAGCCCACCACGTTGCCGATATCATCACCGTATTGCTCAGTCAGCTTGTCTTTATACTTTGTCACGGTTTTTTCCTTTTTCCTGTCAAAACTGGACATAATCACAGGGAGTTATGCCATTTTTACTACAAAACGCCCTCATAGCTCTATGATTTTCCTCAATTATTTTGAATGTAGGGTCTGTGTTCTGCCCCTCCTCAAACTTAATTAATTCCAGCATCAAATCAATCTCCAAAGGGAGTTGCCCCCATAAAATATTGTTATTTTCGTCCTGTGTGAACTCAAAAGGACTGGCTCACCAGAGAGAGAAAGTGGGGGAACAAAAGCTTCCCCCAGTTCCTTCAAGCGGCCTTTGCTTCTGCCCGGTAGCCAAATGACAACCAGACCTGCTCATCCACCTTCAGTGGCTTAACCTGAACCGGGTCAATCTGGAAAAAACTTCCGTGGTGGTCGATCCCTCCATGACGAATTAGGTTGAAAAGGTTGTCTCCCATCACATCACTGGCCAGCCGGTTAATAAAAAGTCCCTGTGCTGCCAGTGAAGCTGCGAGTGAGCTACAGCCTTGCGGTTCCTGAATTCCTTCTTTGGTTAGCAAGCCCTCCCGGTAAAGGTCGTAGACGTTGGGTAGCTTGCTTCCTGTTTCTGGGTTGCCCAGATGTCCACAAATAACTTGACCATCCGCAGCGCCGACCCCCGCATCAAACCAGAGGGTGTCAATGGTGCAGCCTTCGGCAAGCTGCCCGATTTCATAGCGCAATCGCCCATTGTCCACGGCAGTAATTATCAGATCGTAAAATTTATCTTTCAGCAGATCGGCAGAGAACCGAAAGGGCATGGCCACCCATTCAAGGCCATTGCAATAATTGATTCTCTGGACAGATACGACCGCCTTATTCTGGCCTACATCGTCCTGCCAGAACCGTTGCCTACCAATGTTGTTTACTTCCACCACATCATCGTCGTATACCGTTAAGTCGATACCCTGTCCCCCCAAGGCCAACAGGCAGATATGGATGCGGTGAAGTGCATCGAGCATTTCAGAGCCAGTGCCACCACAACCGATTAACAAGGTACGGATAGGTCGGCTGTACCAGTGTTCAGGGCATTTAAACTTCAGATTTTTCATTATTTGATCTCCCCATTAATTAGGTCAGCAACAGTAAACTGGGTCGGGTTAAGGCGTTCCAGGGGAAACGAGTCCACGCCGGACAGTGACTTCCAAAAGGTAATATGATCTTTATTTGTCACGTCCTTGTTGGGTTCTGTCCGAAGGGTTTTGCTGAAATTTGTGTGAGAGAACCGAGTTCCATAGACCGCTTCTTCAAACCCCGGTATGGAGTCGATTCTCAGGTGCTCCGGTTGTGTGGCTGTGCCAAAGCACAACAGCCCATTACCGCTAATGTTCATCAGGGGCGCATGGAACAGTCGGCTATCGGGATGGATGGCTTGGGACTCCACTGCAAACACTTTCAGGGAGAGACTGCCATTAACTGCGCTTTGCTGGGCAAAGAACAGCAACGGGCACCACGGGACATTTTTCACGGGGACTTTCTGAAACCAGATGGTTGAACGCCGGGGCTGGGCAACCCACCCCAGAGTGTTATGGCTTCTGACAAAGACATTAGCGGGGATGAACTCTCTCAGGGCTTCCTCACTACGTTGTGCCAGTGCTTCAGAATAGGGTGTAAGAATCCTTTTCAGCCCTTCAACGGCCAACAGGTTGCCTGCACCAACGGCATATTGGTTATTCTGCGCCACCACTGGATGCCGGGACACCTGTCCGTCTGAATAGAGCACCAACGCCAGTTGCGGGGCAGGGACATTTTTGAGTTCAACCAGTTGCGGGGTCATTGTGCTTTCCTGAAATTATTCTGTTATGGGAACGGCGGCCTGTGCAGCCGCACGTTGTTATGGGGTGGCTCAGGCTCGCATGGGCATGACCACATGGGTTCGGCTGGTATCGCTTACTCCTAATCCCTGTACCAGAAAGGCCGAGTTGTCATTGTCAAAGCGGAACTCAATTTTTTCACTGACACCGGAAAGGGTACTCAGCGTGTTGGACAGGTAATCGGTCGAAACCTTCAGTTCAATAGGTGTACCGCTGTACTGCATGTCGATTTCTTCCACAGACTCATCTTTTCCTGTCGTCCCAGAACGGACAGAGGCCACCTTGTCATCAAAGGCGATGACCAGAGAATCCGATCCCATAACAGAAGCCCGTGAAACGGAATCCACAATTGCACTGGTATCAAAGCAAGCCCGGAACTGGGTATTTTTCGGGATAACCCCATCTACATTGGGGAATTTACCGTCAACCAATGACGCTATAAAAATGTAAGACTCTGATTCAATTTTCAAAGTCACATGGTTAAACAGCACTTTTACTGGTTCTTTCCCCATCAATGAGGACAGTTTTTCAACATATCGAACCGAAGCAAAAGGGAGAATTACTTGAGTATCCTCGCCCTTTGAAACAACTTCTACAACGCTTCTGGCAAGCACATGGCCATTAGAGGCTGCATAGGTGACTTTTCCATTCCCTAGTTCGATCAGCATACCGTTAAGATAATGCCGCACGTCATTTTTACCCATTGCATAGCCGCAATTCATCAACTGTTGTTTCAAAAGGCTGGGTTCAATAAAGAAGCCAGAACGGATGTCAGTGCATTCCATTTCTGGGAATCCCCCGCCTTCCACAGGAACGGCTCTTAGCTTGAAACGGCTTCGACCATAACGAACAACACATTCATTTGCCTCACGCCTGAATTTTAAGTCAGAGGACTCCGGCGAGGCTTTGACAATGCTCATCAGTTTTTTGGCATTTACCAAAAATGATTTGCAGCTTTTAAAGCCCATACCGGAAACATCCACCTTAGCCGTTAATTGTTTCGAGGAATCATTAGCCGTAAAGAAAAGGGTATTCTCCGTTAAACCGATCAGCACATGCTCAAGAATGTCATTAGCCTTGTTGGGCTTTACAATTGAACAAACATTGGAAATTGAATCAACAATCAAAGAACGTGGAATAATGATGTTCATATTATTATCTCCGGTTATTATCAGGGACGGGGTTACTATCTCACACTTCTTTCCCTTATCAAGTTTTGAAGAGTGGTGGGGCTTCAAGGCTATCCATTCGAGCAAGAATTATTGATAACTGCTCAATTAAATATTGGCTTTGTTGGTGAATTTTGAAGGCTGGAAGGGTGTCGAACACTGAATCAAAAGGGACGATACCGCCAAAGCTTTCCCCGATTTCCATTTGCCGATGGTACTCCCCATCAATAATGGACATCAGGCCGATATTAAAACCAAGCAAGTTCCCGTAAGCAATCGACACAAGATTTTCTGTGTAATTCCAAGAAAAGATATTTTCATATTCTTCATCGGACAGCGATATTTTTGAAAGTTCCGAAATGACAGAAAAGCACCACTGAACAATCGGCATGGCTCTTGAAAACTCCGTAGACTGAATCAGATTATTTAACCGCTTCTCAACTTCCAGTAAATATTGATCTTGGTTTTCAACCGTTGGCATCAATGACTGTATTGATTTTGACCGATCCAACATATTAGCTACAAACTCCAAGTCACCTTCACGGTTTATATCCAGTTCCATGTGATCGAAAGCGTACAGGCTGAAAAGATCATTCTCATAAATAAACTCGGTTACATCATCCTCAGCTATTTCACCTTCTGCAATTTGTTTCAAAATATCAGGTAGCATTTCCCGCCACCGTTTGAGATCGTCCCACAACTCATAGCCATAATTGCAGTGATTATGGACATCCCACTCAGGGATAATATGTCCCAGCAAACAAAGCCGATCCAGCAGGGGAACCACCACAGGCCGCAACCGTTCTGGAATCAAAGCCGGTGATATATCCACCCTGCCAACACCATCGGCCTTCACGCAGACCCCTTCAACATCGCTGTAATCGTTATGAATGCAGAGGGACAGTTCCTGGAATAACTCAACAGGATATTGTTCATTTACGCAGGTTGTTACCGATCTCAGGACTGAGTTGGTTTGGGAAACAAGCCACTGTGCTTTCTGACCATCCGATAACGCTCCTGACAGGGTTTCGGCCACGGTGTGTGCGCCAATGAAGCCGTTAGCAATCCCGATGGAAAAAATCTGTTCTATCGGCCTTGGATAGTCCGTCACAAAGGCAATGGAAGCATCTTCGACCATTGTCTTGGAGGCAGATAAAGCCGATGGTTGTAGAGAAAAAGTGGGTAGTGACATGATTACTCCCTGCTTCTGACACCTTCAGAATGGTGGTTTATGAGTACCCTTCAGGCGAGTTACTGGTAGGCCATAGAGGCCAGATGCACTCAGCCTTGCCGGTTTCAATTGCTTGCCCTGTTCATCCTGCTCCCCAAGCCTGCTCATAAAGTGCCGCAGGCATTGGAGGGCATCGTCTTGATGAACAGCAATATCAATGGATTGCTGCTTCATTGTTTCACCCATTGACCTTGGCAGGAGGAAGTTCAACCGTGATGACCATATGGCCATTTTCAAGGGTTGGGTCGGACAGTTCAGCATGGGCAAGGTGCGGGTAGTTATCCCGTAACAGCGCCCATGACTCAGTGGCAGAAAGCGATGGGTTAGGATCGGCAATTTCCAAAGCGCCAGCCCTGAACAACCGAGGTGCTACATTGACAATAATTTCAGAAGTCATAATAAATTCCCCGAAGTTCTTTCAAAAAAGATCGCTCGCAGCCAGCGGCTCTGGCGTTGGTTCTGGTTTAGAAACGACTGCTTCCTTCTCAGTTGTTCCATTATTTTTATTTGCCGGTGTAGTACTGACAGAAGCCGAAGGAGTTACAGTTTTGCCATTACTCTTTTTATTCCGCTTGGAAGCTGCCACCGCTGATTTGGCTTTGGCCTTTTCTGCCTGCGCTTTAATAGCCTCAAGGTTCGATTGTAACTGGCAGGATAAGTGCTGTGCAGTATTGAAGTAGGATTGAAGAGCATCAGGAATACCTGCTTCAAGCTGTTCAATCGTTCCCTTTAAAAGAAGTGGCATAGAAAGAGCGGATTTCAGAACCTTAACCGCCTCATCAGCATCCTTTTTACTATCAACCGGACTCATATTTTGAATCAAGACACTGAATTTTCCATCTTCTGATTTTTCAACCTCAAGACGAACCTTCTGACTTCCACAAAGATCAAGCAATTTGGAAATATCATCAAGCATTGCATCGCTCCTTTTTTAAACCCATCAACTAATGGTGCAGGGTTACTATCTCACAAAAGTTTTTAATTTCAACTTTTGGCAATTTAGCCAATCAGACACCAGATGCAGTGTAAGTTGAAATGAGAAAAAAGTGTGAGACTATACCCACAAATCAAATAAACACAAAGGTAGTGAAAATGAGCAAGCAAACCTATAAATTCAGAACCACTGATACTCACTTCGTTGTTCCTTGCATCCGTTCTATCCAAGGAGGGAAAATATTTTATGCCGCTAATCTGACAATGCGGGACGTGATTAAATTAGTGCCACCTGTTGATACTTATGCCACCGTTGAAGAAAGGGCACAACGCACATTAAATAAAAACAGGTCTGAAAAGATCGCTTATTATGTCGAAGAAAATCCTCAAAACTACATTCTTCCGGCCTTAACAGTAACTTTATTGAAGACAGGCATACGACAAACAAAGTTTGAACCGATTACTGACGGTGAGAGCATAGGTGAACTGTTCATTCCCCTTGGTCAGCAATGTTTAATCTCGGACGGCCAACACCGACTGCAAGCTATTCGCACCCTAATAGAAGGGCGCTGTTCAACACTTTCGGATAGTATAGCTGTCACCATTTATGATGACATTGAACATCCAGCGGCAAAACAGATTTTCACCGACATCAACCTAAATGCAAGTAAACCATCCGGTAGCATCAACTCACTCTATGACTCACGTAATCCCTGGAATGCGTTGGCGGTTGAGGTCAGTATAAGAGCCAAAATCCTTCAGGGCCGGACTGAATACGAAAAATCTTCATGCTCCAAAAACTCTCATAAAACATTTCCGCTCAAAAGCGTTGTGGACTTCTGCAAGTTGTCGAGAAACCACGAACCAACCGAGGAGCATTTCGATGATGCGGTTAACTCTCTTGTGCGTACCCTTGATGCTCTTCACGACAACATCCATCACTGGACAGAAATCACTCGAACTACGGAAATAGAAGATCGCAAGGCCGCCCAAGACGACAAAGAAGCGGTTAGTCGTGTTCAATTTGCCCGGGAGTACAGCATAGCTGTCAGTGCGCTCGCATTTGAGGCACTTGCCTTGTACATGCGAGAAGGGACGAGTCAGGACTTTTTAAGGAACCCGAACGGCAATATGGGTGAGCGGGACATAGTGACTGCTGAGAAGATCAGCAAGATTAATTGGGATAAGGACAGTGCCCAGTGGAATGGTCGCTGTATGAGAATGGGCAAGCTGACCAAGAACAAAACCAGCGTGATCCTGGTAGCCAATGTGCTGTTGACGGTGGGTGGCTATAACCTGCCATTTGATAATGAGCGCATCGAGCACAAATTCCTTACCGATCAGGGCAAATAAAAAATCCTGAAACGACAGGGAGTAACTCCCTGTCCATCAATGACAATTTATCCAATCATATTTCTTGTAAATACACGACATAACAACCCGGATCGAAACCTTTGTAATCAGTGTCAATAAGCGCTGATTAACATCAAAAAACGAGATAAAAAAGATGACAAAAGACAAGAATGCTGAAACTTCCAGTACATTCAAAACTGAAGATGGGTATACCTTATTCCGGAAAATCGACAAAACCACTTCCACAGTCCTTTGGACCGATGGTGATCTGGAATTCGATAGCGATACAGACGGGCACCCGATCGATGTTTTTGGCGAAAGGCTCCAGGGTGAGTATGTTCGATAGCCCTTGTGAAAAAGGGGCTCTGAGCCCCTACAATGACCAACTGGCCATAGCGTTACCAACCACAGATTCCGTGCATTCTATGAGCATAACCAAGCTGACAATTCAATTCCTGGTCGCTCCTTCCTGGATTAGCAGCCCCTTTGTCGATGCGTTTAAAATTGGTTAGCAAGGCTGGAGTATGATATCGTTCAGAACGCTAATAGATTACCACTCTCGTATAAATAGAACTTAAAACGTGGTTAATAGCTGTGCCCTGTTCGCAGTTGGTAGCACACAGATGCGTATGAGCGAAGTACAAAAAATACACTATATCGTTGCAGCTGCTTTAATGGTGACTGCTGCTGGCTATTCAGGAGCCAGTTTTTACTGGTTTTGGGAAACCCATAGTCAAGCCGACCTACAGGGAGCTCGGCCCCTCAATCAACCTCACGATCTTTTAGAGGATATTCAGCCTGAGGCATTGACTACTGAAGCACTTTTATCATCGCCCCTGTTCCGACTGCATGATGAACGACTGGAAGCCGTTGCTGCTGAAGAACCATTACCCAAAACACGGGTAAAGTTAAATCTTGAGGCGGTTTATCTGGCATCCAGCCAGGATCGCAATGCTGCGCAGATAGCCAGCCCGGGAGGCAGTCAACTCTACCGGGTGGGGGACAGTCCGGGTGAGAATATGATGATCAAGGCCATTAATGAACATGCAGTCATTCTGGAGGTCAATGGTAGCCTGGAAAATCTGGTATTTTCCGATGAGGTTTTTACTTCGAAACCCGTGACCATACCTGGCAGCGACCCCGTTACTCTCTCAGCAGGCAGCCAACCCTCAGCTGTAGAGCATGGGGATCTGGCTGCCAGACTGGATGCACTGAAACAAAGATTTGGTAATAACAACAATTGATCAACGATTAAAATAATAACGATAAGCAGGGATGTAATTGATGAAGTGGTTTGTGTCATTCGTAGTAATGCTTTCGGTATTTTCTCAACAATTGCTGGCCGACGATAAGGCAGTGCCGGGTGCCCATGACAGCCAGTCATCAAAACAGTCTGGAGCAACGGCGTCTGAAGGCAGAAATGACATCAAGATCAAATTGAAGAACAGTGATTTACGCTCTTTCATTGACTGGATTGCATTTGAAACGGATAAAAACCTGATTGTTGACCCAAGAGTAAAGGGTAAGGTGACGGTGGTTGTAAACGACCCCCTGAGCCGTGAGGAGGCCTGGCGTGTCTTTAAAGAAGTTCTTGCGCTGCATGGGTTCTCAGTGCTGGAGGAAGGGCAGGCGGTAAAAGTACTGCCCAGCAATCTGGTTCGGCATTCTGCGCCTCCCTATCGGGATGGAGTGCTACTCAACGGGGTGGATACGGTGATCCGTATCCTGAAAACCCGCCACATTAATGCTCCCCAGATCATTCCTGTGATCAAGTCTCTTGTTCCCCAGACAGGCCATCTTGCGGCTTTACCCGACAGCAATCTGTTACTGGTAGTGGCAGAAGACCGGGTTGTCTCTCGATTGGAACAGGTGATTGCACAGCTGGATCAGCATGAGGATTCTGAACTGTCGGTTATTCGTCTGCAGTATGCCGATGCACGGGATACCCTGACAACCATAAACGCCATTGCCGGTAAGGGAAAGGCAGGTCAGTTGCCTTCTCAGAAAGTGCTTATGGCCGCTGATGAAAGAACCAATAGCATTATTCTCGGTGGCCCCACTGCCAGGCTGAAACGGTGGAAAACCCTGCTGCTGACTCTGGACCGGGAAGAGATCATTGAAGATGAGTCCCATGTCATTTATCTGGACTTCATGAAGGCAAAAGAGGCTGCCGATATTTTAAAAGACATCTCCGCCAGCATGTTGAAAAGAGATAAGAACCGGGCCGGGGATGAGCTGCAAATTGCGATCAGGGCCAGTGAGAGTACCAACGCCCTGGTGATCTCGGCACCGCCTGCCTACATACAGTCCCTTCAGAAAATCATAAAGAAACTGGATATCCGTCGGGCCCAGGTGTTGGTTGAGGCCATCATTGTTGAAATTGGGGATACCGAACTGAATGAGCTGGGAGTGCAATGGGGTACCAGTGACTCTGCAGTAAACGGTGACGGCTGGTATGGCGGCTCAAAGCTCAGTGCCGGCGGGCTGGTTGGGCTGGACGGGTTTGCCTCAGGTGAAAACAACCTGATCGGCAGAGGGCTTAACCTTGGCTTTTATCGGAATGGATCCCTGCGGGCGCTGATTCAGGCGTTCTCCGGCAATGATGCCATTAATATTCTATCAACCCCGAGCCTTATTGCCCTGGACAACGAAGGCGGGAAAATAGTTGTTGGTGAGAATGTGCCTTTCATTACTGGACAGTCTACCAGTTCATCCTCTTCAACCGATAACCCCTTTCAGACCATTGAGCGCAAGGATGTTGGTCTGCAGCTTAAGGTGACCCCCCAGATTAACCAGGGGGAGCTAATGACCCTGGATATCTACCAGGAAATTTCCAGTGTCACCGATGACAGTAAAGCCTCGGATATTGTGACCCGTACCCGCTCTATAGAAACCAAAGTTCAGGCGCAGAGTGGCTCGATCATTGTTCTGGGAGGGCTGATCTCTGATGAAATCACCCACAGTGAACAGAAGGTCCCCCTGCTGGGGGATATCCCTGTGCTGGGCCATTTGTTCCGAAGTAATAGCCAGGATCGAAAACGAAAAAATCTGATGGTTTTTATCCGGCCCTCCATCCTGCGCAGTCATGAGGATGCTTTGGCCATTACCGGTGGTAAATACAGTTATATCCGTGAGCAGCAACAGGCATTTCAGCCTTTGCAAAATCAGTGGATGATGGCAGAGGGTGATAAGCCATTGCTTCCTGCTTATTCTGACCCTGGCCCTGTTCCCAAAGAAAATCCGGTAAAGGTGCGCCCGCAAAGAGCCCGTACAGGTGGTGAACGTTAACGGGGGCTTGCCTTACTAAAAAATGGCCGTTTGCATGGTTTTAACTGGCTTTCTTACGGGCTACAATGCTCATCTATTAATAATAACAACGTCGTATAGATAGGATTCCAATGATACAGGGCAGTTTGTCAAGGCTGTTGGTCAGTGTACTTCTGGTATTCAGCAATGTGGTTTTTGCCGTCGAAGGGATCGAGTGGCGTCAGGCTACACCCTCCTACGATACCGGTGAGTTCAGTGACACTTTTGTAGACCTCCGGGTTCAGACCC
>NZ_JBLYZI010000050.1:0-39269 GCF_057680865.1 Endozoicomonas sp. Z74 | reverse complement strand
GCTTATCAGTGAGCGAGGAGAATTTGGAAAACAGGGCTTTTGCAGACATCGAAAGACAGGAAAAACCCTGATTATACAGGCTGTTTCTTGATGGCGCTGTTCAATTGGTGATCATGTTTTTGCCCTGGTCCCCACCCCGGTATAAAGGTATGGAGGGATCCCAACAACTCAGCTCCTCAGACTCAAGAAAGAGTGCCATTGCCTTGTCATAAACCTTGATTGATTCGTAACATTGCTCAAATTTATCGATTTCCTGTATTTTTCCGAAAATATGTGGGAGTCCTGTCAAAGCATCTTCTCCAATGAACCCATTAGAATAGTCTTTTAACACTGTTTTTGTAACATCCACTCCCTTTCTGGAAAGTTCCTGAACCAGAGCCTGCAACTCGACTTGAAATTCCTCATGACTTATATCCTGCGGTGAACGTCCCTGTACCTTCAACCTTGCCAGAAGACACTTCGCCAACCTGCCTGGCAACAACCCTGAAAACTCATGAGCCTTCGGCTTCAGCCTTTCTTCCCAGTCATCCTTCTCAAACTTCTCATGCTCACCCCTACCAAGAGCCTCTATTGTGGATGGATCTATTGCCAACTGGCTTATTTCATAAGCCAGTTCTTCATTCACGCATCGTGGATGCTCTTGAGGCTCAAGAATTTTTTTATTTTTCAGTTCAAAATCCGCGTTGAGGCTGGTTTGAGAACTACGTTCGGAGTCATCGTCATTACCCTTCTGATCCGTATCAGCTACATTCTGCCTGTCATCAAATAACTTTTCTCTATCAATACTGGAAACGTCACTGGTTTCACTTTTATCATCACCCCCTTCTTCTTCACGAAAATATTCATTTCTTTTTAGTTCCTTCAATGTATTTTCATCAACAACAGAAACCGTTTTCTCACCAACCAACTGGCTATCTTTATTCTTTAGCGCCTGATCCGATTCTTCAGTTTCCTCAGAAACAGGTTTGCGTTCTCTATTCGTTGATTGTTGCTCCTTGACTGCCTCTCTTCCCATGATTTCCCAAAGAGGGTTTATATCACGATTAAAATGGCCACTGTCTTCTACCGAACAAAAGTAAGATAGATTTCCTTCCTCACCATGCCTGCTGCCGCCAACACCAATACCATCATACCCCCTGATCGCATATATATATTTATCACCTTCAACCAAATAATCAGAAGACAATTTTGATGCATCGTTAACTACAGCACTTCCCGATATCGCCAGTGCGACAATATTGACTCGTGCTTGCTCACCCAGAGCAAGAATATCAAAGCAGTCATTTCCATTTCGGTCTTTAAGCCCAGGGTCTGCTCCTTCTGCAATCAGTAATTGAATATAATCCGGATCACGGCGTGCACAGGCGTAATGGAGAGGCGTTAGACCAAAAATATCAGGTTTATTTATATTATCTGATACTGCCGGATGCCTTAAAGCGGCCTTAAAAAGTGGCATTTGATTCTCACGATCTCCTCTTGACCAATGCTCTTTATGTCTTTTGGCTATCAGAAGATGAAGAAGGTGCTTCCCAGTCTCATCCTGAACAAAGGGGTTGGCTCCAAGCTCTTGTATCAAAGCCACACACATTTCAGAACACCCATTAGCAGCAACCCCCATCATTGGAGTGACTCCACTCCAATCCCAGTTCATCGTGTCATTGATCGAAACACCAGGGTTTTCAGCCAGGATTTTTCTGATGTCATTAAGGTTGGCCGCTATCTCATATTTCTCAGGGTGCTTCAGGAAACACAATCGCTCAATCCGTGAAATCGGGGTGCCATCCAACACCCTTGGCTCTCTGGTTGCCCCCCTTGCTTTGGATCGGCTTTCACTTCTCCCCTTTCGCTGACTGACAGCTATCCATACGGGAGGAGGAGACGGTGGTGCAGGAGGGATCGCCTCCTCATGACTCTTTTCTGCTTTCTTATCCACTACCGGTGGATCATTACGCCCTGTATCTTTATCAACAGTTTTTTTCAGGGCAGGGGTTTCTGCCAAGGGTCGAGCAAAAGGTTTGTCTTCTGTTGCCTTCTCATCAATTGTTTTTTTCCGGGTGGTGACAACAGGAGGAGCCTTTTTCCACATTTCAGATTGCCAGTCTCGGATTGTAGGGGGTTCTACCGGACGTCTTTCAGGTTTTTGCCGGACGACTGGCAGAGGCGGTTGTCTTTGATCTTCAAAGACATCCTTACTTTTCACAGTGTTCCGAGGCCCCTGATTGGGATGTGGTTGGAATCGTTCTCTTCTCAACTCCTTTTCTTCGAATGTCCGCTTTCGCGGTGGGGCAGGCCGCGAAAACTCATCATCAGGGAAACCAGGCTGTTCCTGGTGTACAGGTTCAAAAAGGAACCGTCCTTTCCCAGGCCTGTCCTTGTCCGCTTGCTCTTGGCGTGAATAACCGTCTGCTTCCTCTTTTCTCCAGGGTGAGGGTTCTGCTAACGCTTTTTCTTTGGTTATGGGTGTGTGTGGCGTGGCTTCTTGGGCAACCGGCTTCTTTGTAGCCGGTGTTATTTCCTGCTCCACAGGCCCCGCGTCCAGCCAGACCAGAGATGCCCTGTCCGGTATTTCCGGCACTGGAACGTTTCTGGCCTGTAAATCCCTTTTGATTCCTGCCAGTTGTCGGGTGGCGGATTGAATCTCCCCTTCAATCTCACCGACTTTTTCAGGGGTGAATTGAGGCTCCAGACGGCCCACTTGTTTCAACAACAGGTTATTCAGCTCTTTTTCTCTCTTTGAGCCTCGCTCAAGGCCGCGGCCGGGAGGAATCACACTGGTGGTTTCGCCATTATCGGCAACGAAAACAATGCTGAAATCACTGAATGACTCCCGTTGGGCCCGGTTATCCATAAGATGCCGGATCACCGGCAGGCTTTCACCCAGGTCCAAACGGGCTTCCAGTGAGGCCCGCCTGGCGTGAACGTTTTTATATTCATTCTGCAATGCCACTGCTTCACGGGCCGAGGGGTTTACGCGGGGCTCCGGTGGCACGGGCTGAACATTCCTTTCAGCCAGAGAAGTGGCCGGCTGCTTGAACAATGGCCTTGGCATTTTCGGAAACCACTCAGGCTCAGTGTCAGGCTGCTTTTCAAATGGGTGGGTCTGTAGGTCTCTGAAATGGCTTTCATGAGCTTTATGGGGCGGATCAAATGGAGCTGGCATTACCATTCCCTGGCAGAACTGTTTTTTTCAGTATAGCCACCGGTCTTTATATTGCTCCTGGCTATACCAACTCTATCCATTTGATAATCAATGACTTTATGTTCATCCGGGTTCTTTTTAATGGAAAACCTCTGCCAGGCCAGCCTTCACTGGTGTTCGGTCTGATGGTGTTCGGCGTCATGGCCTTTCTGATCCATAAGGGCCATGATGCCAACAACGTCCTCAGGGTCTGTGCCCTGCCTCTGATTATCGTTTCCGCCATCTTTCTGATTGTGGTGGGCTACAGCCAGCAGCAGATCGCTCCGGTAATGGGGATGCTGGGGACAGTGGCAGGCTATCTGCTGGGGAATACCAAGCCGGATAAGCCTTCATGAGCACCCGATAAACCGCACTGATATAGACAGTCCCTGTTTGTATGCCCGGGATTGGCGCAGTTCAGGTCAAAGGAAAATACTTTCTTACCAGATCCAGGCGGTTCTGGTAGAGGGTGTGCCTGAGCAACAGTTGAAACAACAGGGTCTGGTGAAAAGCTGCGCTACAGGCTTTGAAACCACGATCATAATGTTGAAAAGAATCCATCAGACTTCCCCGCTATTTCCGGTAGCACCCTGCTTAAAAATATGCTTGCGTTTGTCCTGTTCAGGAAGATCAGCAATGGCTTTCTTAACTTCTGACGCAGGTTGTTTTTCGCCCAATCTGACTTCAAAAGGAATACCTTTTCCCCTACAGCCTTTTGGTGTTAACGTTACAGTCATAGAATCATCCATATACTCCCCGATAAAGGGCATGCAGTCTTTTATATTGAAATAGGTGCTTTTCCAAGGATCAATAATCATAACGCCTTGATCTGTTTTCATATAACAGCAGTTATGGCCACGGTCATTCTTATCCAACATCAAAAACTCACCATACTCACCATCGGTATAACCAATCTCACGAAGAATCTCTGTTACCCGCTCGACAAAGTGATCACAATTACCAAACCTAGCTTGACTTGTTGCTGGTAAAGCATACTTATGCTCGTTATATCTATCCTGTGTCTGAGTAAAAACATGTCCTCTTTCACCTTTAGTGGCATAATTAGGGTGTGAGTTAGTAAAACCTAGCAACCTTTCCCTTGACTCACTGTACAGAATTTCATGGTTAGCTCTTTCCACAGCATAATTACAAATGGCCGATATCCGTTCCGGGCTTTTTTCAGGTAACCTATTAATGGCTTCACGCAGACCGGTCAATTTCTCATTAACTTTGCGTTTGACGCCTTCGTCCTGTGAGAATGCGCTGTATGCCCCCCTGGAAAGCAAAGGCATGTTCGGATCCTCTGGTTTGTGTGCAATTTGATAACGCTTATAATATCGCGCTGACATGTTGAGGTGTTCTATCAGATCATTAAAGTATTCCTGGGGTACAACGTCTTCTTGACTTAGCTCATATTGAATCCGATTCGCTTCCATAATCATTTCATTTCGATCGAAGTCAGTAAATTTTGTTGAAAGAGTCGGCAAAACATCCTTTACTATCTGCTCTATTGTTTTGTCTTTATGGTTTTCCGTTCTTTTATAAACAGCAACAATCACACCACATAAAGATGGCGTTATAACAGGAGAGCGCCAATCAATCCCAAACTCCTCAATACTCTTGTAATCAGTTTCAAGCACCGCATTAATTAATCTTGTCATATTTCTAGAGAAGCTTACAAACTGTTTCCTTGATAAAAGATTGTTATCATCAGGTTTCTCATTCTCTATAAAGAACTCTTGTCTTTTTAACTCCTTCAATGTATTTTCATCAACGGGATCCTGATCTCTCATCCAGTTAATCAGCGCCCGCAACTCTGTATATTCATCCTCTCCGGCATCATTCAGAAATTCCGTAACGACCTTATTCTCTTCCATATGCGGTTCATAATGATGAGACAGCAAACATGACATTGGCAGTTTTTCTTTTTTCCGACCGCCCTTGGTTGCCATAATTTCAGGGTTACCCAGCGCCATGGACAGAGCATGGTGAGCAATGGTCATAAAATCTGTCTTGATAACATCAGGACTCCACTCCTTCTTTTTGGATCGACCAAAGTCAAAAAGATGCGGTTTCCCTTCCTTATCAACAATAATATTATCGCTATGAGCATCGGTATGATAAAAACCAATCTCCCACAATTGCTCAAATTGCTCTACAAGATCCGACATAAACTGCCTGATATCCACTGCGCTGAATTTTTTATGATCAGCCAGCATGGCAGAGAAGTTTTCACCATCAATAAAGGGCGTGAACGAAATATCCATTTCTATTTCATCTGGCAGATTGGTGGGTATCATTAAATTATTCAGTACCTGATGAACCATTTCTGATCGTTCCAGGTGTTGCTGTAAGGTGCCCGTCTGCATCTTTGTTTTTCTAAGTCCAAAGACTTCACAGGCTTTTTCAGTTCTTGGAATTTTGCCAATAATGGGGCGCCCATCTTCAAGATGCAGTTTTAAAATAATTCCATCGGTGCCCCGGGAAAGCAGATATGGACTCTCCTTAATAACCACTGGTGGTTTCCTTCCCATCTGGCGGGAAAGACCCGTCAGGAAATCAATTGATCCCTGATCCAGCTGACAGCGTCTATCCTGATGATTTTTATCTGATACAGGCCTTGCATCATCAACAACAGAACTCATTCTTGAACTCTGTTGTTGATCTTCCTGGTCATTCATTTCCTGTTTTTCAGATGCCTCAGGCCTGACTGGAGGAGGTGGTGGCGGTGGTGCAGGAGGCACATGCTCCTGATGACTTTTTTCTGGTCTCTTATCCACTACCGGTGGATCACTGCGCCCTGTATCTTTATCAACCGGCTTTTTCTGGGCAGGCGTTTTTACAGGAGGTCGAACAAAGGGTTTGTCTTCTGTCGCCTTCTCATCGATTGCTTTTTTCCGGGTGGTGACAACAGGAGCGGGCTCTTTCCGCTTTTCAGACTGTCTTTCTCGGATTGGAGGAGGTTCCACCGGACGTCTTTCAGGTTTTTGCTTGGCTACTGGCAACGACGGTGGCCTGTGATCTTCTGACGTGTTTTTCCTTTTCAACGTGTTCCGAGGCCCCTGATTGGGATGTGGCTGGAATCGTTCTCTTCTCAACTCCTTTTCTTCGAATGTCCGCTTGCGCGGTGGGGCAGGCCGCGAAAACTCATCATCGGGGAAACCAGGCTGTTCCTGGTGTACAGGCTCAAAAAGGAACCGTCCTTTCCCAGGCCTTGCCTTGCCCGTTTGCTCTTGGCGTGGATAACCGTCTGCTTCCTCTTTTCTCCAGGGTGAGGGTTCCGCTAACGCTTTTTCTTGGGTTATGGGCGTGTGCAGCGGGGCTTCTTGTGCAACCGGCTTCTTTGTAGCCGGTGGTATTTCCTGCTCCACAGGCCCCGCGTCCAGCCAGACCAGAGATGCCCTGTCCGGTATTTCCGGCACCGGAACGTTTCTGGCCTGTAAATCCCTTTTGATTCCTGCCAGTTGCCGGGTGGCGGATTGAATCTCCCCTTCAATCTCACCTACTTTTTCAGGGGTGAATTGAGGCTCCAGACGACCCACCTGTTTCAACAACAGGTTATTCAGCTCTTTTTCTCTCTTTGAGCCTCGCTCAAGGCCGCGTCCGGGAGGAATCACACTGGTGGTTTCGCCATTATCGGCAACGAAAACAATGCTGAAATCACTGAATGACTCCCGTTGGGCCCGATTATCCATAAGATGCCGGATCACCGGCAGGCTTTCACCCAGGTCCAGACGGGCTTCAAGTGAGGCCCGTCTGGCATGAACGTTTTTGTATTCATTCTGCAATGCCACTGCTTCACGGGCCGAGGGGTTTACGCGGGGCTCCGGTGGCACGGGCTGAACACTCCTTTCAGCCAGAGAAGTGGCCGGCTGCTTGAACAATGGCCTTGGCATTTTCGGAAACCACTCAGGCTCAGTGTCAGGCTGCTTTTCAAATGGATGGGTCTGTAGATCTCTGAAATGGCTTTCATGAGCTTTATGGGGCGGATCAAATGGAGCTGGCATTACCATTCCCTGGCAGAACTGTTTTTTTCAGTATAGCCACCGGTCTTTATATTTCTCCTGGCTATACCGACTCTATCCATTTGATAATCAATGACTTTATGTTCAGCCGGGTTCTTTTTAATGGAAAACCTCTGCTAGGTCAGCCCTCCTTACCACAAAGGAAGGTTGCACCGTCGCCCCGGGATACGGTAGAAAAACAGCATCATCTCTAACAGCCTGTTACCAACACCAATAAAAAGGGAATCATGATGTTCAATAAACCAGTCACTGCGCTATTGGCCCTGTTTTTATGGCCACTGTCCGTTCATGGAGAGGATGCCCAGGTTCAGCCACCGGCAACCGGCCAGCCGTCTCCCCAGGCACTGGAAGCCACCGGTGAGCAAATTGACTTTCAGAAGTATCTTGAGAATAAAGCCTATATCCCGGTGCAAATGGCAGGCGATGAAATCAAGCTGGTGCCCAGACACCTGGTCGATGCAGCACAAATTCCCGTTGCCGCCACTCCCGCCATGGCCGCATGGGTGCCCGCCAGTACGGCCAGCAGTCAGCGCATCAACACCCTGGAAAACCGGGTTGAGCAACTGGAAACCCTGATCAAAACCCAGACGGCACTGTTGATTGAGCTGTCGAAAAAAGTCAATCAGGAGCCCTGATATGCCCACTGCCCAGGAAAATCTTGAGGCCCTGGTGGCCCTTGTGAAGGAGCAGACGGACAAAGTAGGGGCTCCGGATCAGCCACCGGTCGTCAACCATATCCCCGAGACCCTGTGGACCTCAGAACTGGCCATCACCCTCAGCATCATCATACTGGTGTTCGGTCTGGTGGTGTTCGGCGTCATGGCCTTTCTGATCCATAAAGGTCATGATGCCAACAACGTCCTTCGGGTCTGTGCCCTGCCTCTGATTATCGTTTCCGCCATCTTTCTGATTGTGGTGGGCTACAGCCAGCAGCAGATCGCTCCGGTAATGGGGCTGCTGGGGACAGTGGCAGGCTATCTGCTGGGGAATACCAAACCGGATAAGCCTTCATGAGCACCCGATAAACCGCACTGATATAGACAGTCCCTGTTTGTATACCCAAAGGATTTCAGGTTGCTACGCGGCGGCAAGGGAACGCCCCCCCCGGGAGCTTAGATCAACTAAGTGACTGGGGTGAGTGAGCGCAGCCAACAAAGTAGCAACTTGAAAGGCGACGGGTATATGCCCGGGATTGGCACGGTTCAGGTCAAAGGAAAATACTTTCTTACCAGATCCAGGCGGTTCTGGTAGAGGGTGTGCCTGAGCAACAGCTGAAACAACAGGGTCTGGTCGTCCAGCTGCTCCGGGGGCTTTTGCAGACAAGGGCTTAATGAATAATGGAAAACCCCGCACTGGGCAGCCTGTTCTGATTGCAGCTCATGTCTGGCCCTTTGCAGCCCCTGGGCCTGCTGGTCAGTGGTGGTGACACCAAAAACCGCAATCCGGGCCTCAGTGCCAAAAACGCGATGAAAGTAATTCAGGCTGCGATGAGCGTGAAACCGGGAAGTGACCACCAGCAGTCTCTGCCCTTTTTTCAGCCACCCCGCTTGCTTCAGGGTCAACTTTGTAAACAGGGCATTGCCAATGGTATCCATGGAGTCTGTTTCTGACACCAATCGGGTTTCCCTGATGCCATCAGCCAGAAGCATATCCTTCATCCGGCCCCCTTCCGGCTTTTCGATATTGAAGCCACCGCCACTGAGGACCACCATTGCCTCACTGAACCGCTGAATCACAGGTACTGACTGAACCACCCGCTTTTCCAGGGTGGGCGGATTGGCCCCCAGCACCACAATGGCATCCGGCGATTCCTGGTCAGGCCGGAAATCCCCGATGCTGTTTTCCCGCTCAAAACACTGCAGATAAAATTCCAGCAGCCTCTGCTGCTGCAACGCCAGATTATCACCCGCCCTGGCCAGTAGACCTGCCCAGTCCGTATCAGCCGCCATAAAAGAGGGCTGCAGCTTTTCAACCACCGCCTCAACGGCGGTTAATGCGGCAAACTGGTCATCCAGCAGCCTACGGGTCATTAACTGTTGCAGAGCGGGCTCATCAAGACGTAGCTCTGAGGCCTGCTCCAGAGTCTTTTTCAGCAAGCTCATCAGTGGTTGGAATGGCTCTGGCGGATTAACAGTTCAATCTGATCAAAGCGATCCCTCATTTCCTGTCTGACCACGCTGATTTCCTGGCGTGCACCGCCAATTTCCTTTTCCAGCTCATCAAACCTCCGATGGGTATAGAGCTCAAAGGCCTTTTGCTCTACCTGGATCGTGCCCACTGTGTCATAAATCCCCTTGAGCACCTGATCAAACCGGATGCCCAGCTCCCGCTGCAGCTGCAGCTTGTTGGTTTCATGGAATTCTTTCATTTGTTTTGCCAGTGTCCGCTGATTGTTTTCCAGGCGCAAAACGCGTGCCTCGTCTTCTTGATCCAGAGCCATAACCACCTATTGATAATGAGTGCTCTGACAGCATAGCAGCGGTTTGAAAAACAGGCCGGTCAATCAATCAGAAAAAAATCTCTTTTTTTGCGTCCTTTTGCCCCTTTCTCCGTCTTAAAGGGCAACAGAAAACAACGATGGTTGTTCATCTCAACACCATCAGAATCTTTAAAGAAAAGGAGCCCTGAAATGCTGAAGGTCGTCAGTTTTAAAATCTGCCCGTTTGTGCAACGCATCACCGCCCTGCTGGAAGCCAAACAGATCTCCTATGAGGTTGAATACATCAGCCTGAGTAACAAGCCTGAGTGGTTTCTGGAACTGTCCCCTAATGGCCAGGTGCCGGTTGTGGTCACCGAAGAAGGAATCGCCCTGTTTGAGTCCGATGCCATTGCCGAGTACCTGGAAGAAGCCTATCCGGCCCTGCAGAGTGGCCAGAGCCCTGCCCGGAAAGCCCTGAACCGTGCCTGGAGCTATCTGGGCAGCAAGCAGTATCTGGTGCAGTGTTCAGCCCAGAGCAGCAAAGACGCCGACACGCTGATTGAACGCACGGAAAAACTGGCCACAGCCTTTCAGAAGGTGGAGAAAGTACTGGGGGAGCATCGCTTCTTTAACAGCGACACCCCCGGCATGGTTGACCTGGCCTGGCTGCCGGTGCTGCACCGGGCCTGGCTGATCAGGGAGCACACCGGGTATGACTTTCTGGCAGGGTTTCCGAAGGTACAGGCCTGGCAGACAGCCATCATGGCCACCGGCCTGGCCGGGAAAAGTGTGGCAACGGATTTTATCGAACCTTTCCGCGCCTATTACCTGTCGGAAAAGACCTTCCTCGGACGCTGCCAGCGAGGCTGCGACTGTAAAGCAGAGAACCTGTTGGAGCAGTGCCGGCTGAATCAGTGCTGTGATGCACCCACCGGCACGTCCCAATCCTGCAGCACCTCAAACAGCAGCTGCTGCGGCTGACCATGCTGGCCCCCCTGCCTGATCGGCAGGGGCTTCTTTGACAATCAACTGTCAGGTGGTTCCCTCTACACAACATACATCCAAAGGAAATTTGCTGGCTTTCACCCTCTGGTGTTGGCCTCGGTCTATGGCTTGGGGGAATGGCTCCATTAAAATAACGTCGTCGTATTTCAGGAGCCCGCCGTGAACACTGCCTACACGCCCCTGCTGGTCGCCCTGCTGCTGGCCGGTTGTTCATCCCAGTCTGAGCTGACACCGGTTACCAGTGACAAGGTGTCTGCCGAAACAATAGAGAACATCCGCCAGACCATTGCCAATAAATACCCGAATGCTTCCCCTAAGCTTCAGCATCAGGCTCTGGAAGTAGCGGTAGAGGCACTGGAAACCATGGTGTTTATTGAGGGCGGCACCTTTGATATGGGGGATTTCGGGGCCACCTGCGGCAACAAGTTTAAAAACGAGTGGATGGATAATGTCCAGATGGAACTGAAAGAGCTTCAGCGGATGGAAACCTGGCAATGGTTCTGGTGGGTTATGGAATGGGAAGAGGGGAATAATTATTGTACGACTGATGTCTCTGGCAGAGCCAAACCCCTTCACCAAGTGACCCTGGACAGCTACTTCCTGGCCCAATATAAAACCACCTGGAAAGCCTTTGACACCTGGTATTTAATCAATGGTGCCAAGGAGATACCCAATAAAACCATTCGCACCCGAAAGGATCTGCTGCAAGATCCAGGTTTTGTGGAGTCTGTCCGCCCGGACGCCCCGGCCTGGACCAAAAGCTGGCAACAGGGCAAAGACTACTGCTTGTGGCTGGGAGAGGTTACCGGCTACCCGGTGGATCTGCCCACCGAAGCACAGTGGGAGTTTGCTGCCCGTAACCGGGGACAGCATATCTACTACCCCACAGATAATGGCAAGCTGGAACCGGGCCGTAATGCACCAAAACTGAAGGATCGATTTAAGGATGAGGAACATTTTGTTGATGACCCAACACGAGTAGGATTCTACCCCCCCACCCCTTTAGGGCTGTATGGTATGCAACGAGGCCATAGGCTGTTTGGCTGGGAGTGGGTGAATGACTGGTTTAGCCCATTTTCTCCAGAACCTGTCAAGAACCCCAATGTTACTAAGCCAGTACCAGTATATGACCAAGAAAGAGGTAGCTATAACTTGGAAAAAACCAAAAATAAAAACGACATTATTCCCATGCGGCTAGTAAAAGGAGGAATTATTCGCAGAATCCCCAGACCCCCTGAAGGGGATGGATATTCTAGAGCTCGTCTCTTTCGATGCAGTATTCAGCAAGATATCCGTCTTTAAGCCGGGTATCTTTTTCTGCTACGCAATATTTCTGAAATGCTCTTTTCCATACTGGTTATTGACATCCATCATCTGTCGGGCCACCAGATCACCTTTGGCGTAAATGCTGGCTTCTGAGGGCGTCCAGGCCCAGCCCATATTATTCAGAACCTTACCCAAACTGTCACTGCTTGGGGCAATCGTGCAGGCAGATACTCCCGGGGAATATTGGCCTGTACCAGGGGTTCCCCTTCCGTTCGCAACTGTTTGATCCAAAGGGAATTTACTGACTTTTGCCCTCACCCAGACCCTCTCCCAGAGGGAGATGGGTTTAAACATTCGCACCACCCCAGCCCTCTTCCAAAGGGAGAGGGGTTTAAACGTTCGCACCACCAAACTCCCTCTCCCTCTGGGAGAGGGCCGGGGTGAGGGACAGGGCATTGATGCGGTTCAGGCTTTCCGAAAAAAAGCGACACACTTCTACTTTTTCGCCTCTGGTGTTGGCCTCGGTCTATGGCTTGGGGGAATGGCTCCATTAAAATAACGTCGTCGTATTTCAGGAGCCCACCGTGAACGCTGTCTACACGCCCCTGCTGGTCGCCCTGCTGCTGGCCGGTTGTTCATCCCAGTCTGAGCTGACACCGGTTACCAGTGACAAGGTGTCTGCCGAAAAAATAGAGAGCATCCGCCAGACCATTGCCAATAAATACCCGGATGCTTCCCATAAGCTTCAGCACCAGGCTCTGGAGGTAGCGGTAGAAGCTCTGGAAACCATGGTGTTTATTGAGGGCGGCACCTTTGATATGGGGGATTTCGGGGCCACCTGTGACGGTAGAATCAAAAAAGAATGGATGGATAATGTCCAGATGGAGGTCGAAGAACTCCGCCGTATGGATGACTGGCGCTGGAACTGGTGGGTTCAGGAATGGGAAGAGGGAGATAATTTTTGCACGACCGATGTTACTGGAAGAGCCAAGCCTCTCCATCAGGTGACCCTGGACAGCTACTCCCTGGCCCAGTACAAAACCACCTGGAAAGCCTTTGATGTCTGGTATTTGATTAATGGTGCTAAAGAGGCTCCCAATCAAGCTAGCCGAACTCGGAAAGACCTGTTGGAAAGGCCTGGTTTTGCGGAAGCCTTTCAGCCCGATGCCCCGGCCTGGACCAAAAGCTGGCAGCAGGGCAAAGACTATTGTCTATGGTTGGGGGAGATTACCGGCTACCCAGTGGATCTGCCCACCGAAGCCCAATGGGAGTATGCAGCTCGTAACCGTGGGCAACATATCTACTATCCCACAGATAATGGCAAGCTGGAACCTGGGCGAAATGCACCAAAACTGCATGATCGATTTAAGGACGACGAATATATCCCGACAAAACCTGTACAAGTGGGAGCTTACCCACCCTCGCCATTAGGGTTGTATGGTATGCAACGCAACCATAGGCATTTTGGCTGGGAGTGGGTCAATGACTGGTTTAGTCCATTCTCAAAAGAACCCGTCAAGAATCCCAACGTTATTGAACCGGTACCAGTATACGATAAGAAACGCAGAACTTATGATCTAGATGAGACCTCTAACCCTGAAGATCTAACCCCTAAACGAGTTGTAAAAGCAGGCATAATAAGGCGCATTCCTGCTGATCCAGCTTCTTCAGATTTTTCCGTTGCTGAAGGATATAGACCTTCTCGATTATTTCGTTGCAGCATTCAACAAGAAACCCGGCTGTAAGCCGGGTTTCTTTGACTATTAAACAATATTTCTGAAATGCTCTTTTCCATATTGGTTATTGACATCCATCATCTGCCGGGCCACCAGATCACCTTTGGAGTAGATGCTTGCTTCTGAGGGCGTCCAAGCCCAGCCCATATTATTCAGCACCTTGCCCAAACTGTCACTGCTTGGGGGCAATCGTGCGGGCATATACTCCCGGGGAATATTGGCCTGTACCAAAGGCTCTCCTTCCATGCGCAGCTGTTTAATCCAATGGTTAAACTGATCCTGCTCACTCCGTGTCAACAAGGCATTGATCCGGTTCAGGCTTTCCAGGCTATCCACCTTATTGGCCCTTGGCTCCATATGTTCCAGGGTTTCCAGAAAGTGGCGCCACTGGGTAATGGGAGAGAGCAGCATCACCACAGCTTTTTCCTGTTTCAGCCGCCAGCCATTTAATGGACTGATAAAAGGCCTTAAAAGGGTATCCAGCATAGGTCCGAGTGACTCAGGAGGAAGTTGACTATATGAAACTTCATGCTCACCCTGCAATACAGCGTCAATCATCGCCTTCGCATTTTTCTCTTCTACTTGCCTAAATTCCCACCACACCGTCATATCATCATAGAGTCTATCGAAAGCATTTTGGAACGTCTCAACTGGCGAATTAAAAAGCCTGACAAAAGCCCGACAAATAAAGTTAAACGCCTCTTCTGTAATGGAGTCCACCTTCCGATAATCCACGGTCTTCAGTACATCCATACATAGCTTTACCACATCCCAGATCTTTCCGGCATCAATGGTGGTACCAAAGCCACCCCCGGCACCGGGGCCAAAGACCAATTCGCCCTTACAGTAAAGTTCAAGAACACCATCATTGATGGTCACACCAAAGTTCCCGCCAACACCAGCACCCACGGACACATTCCCCTCAGTCTTAATCTCCGCAAGGGTATCCCAGCTGGGCTTTTTCTCTTTCAGCTCTGCCGGTGCCAGCCACTGAACGCCACCACTCAGGGTGCCGCCTGCCTGAACACCGGCAAAGGCTTCTGCCTTGACCCCCACCTGGCCCCGGGGGGTTGCATCCACGGTGATGCCAGAAGCCAATAGCGCCGAAGCTCCGGACGCCCCCGCCTCTCCCTGCACCCGGGCCCCCAGGAAACAGGAGAGTTCCGCCTTGCCGTTTAAACGACAATAGCCAAACTCCAGCAGCGCCGGTTGTTTCTCGGCATTGGTGTAAGCGATCTCCATGGGATAACCGGTGTCTGCAGGAAAGAAGGCCTCCAGGGCCAGGCTGCCCTCGGCGGCAGAGAAGCTCGCCTCTCCCTTAACGCCGAGATTGAACTCCCCCTTGCTCCGGTCAAAGTTGTTAATGCCCGCGGAGGCCGCCGCTGCAAACCGGAAGAAGTGCGCCTCCCGGCTGTGGGCAAAGTTGGCATTGGCGTTGTCCGGATCGTCGGCGCTGTTGTAGGTAAATTCCTTGTGCAGGGCGTTCATGAAAAACTCGTCGTCGCTTTTCCACTCCGCCACCTTGACTTCCAGGGCCCCCAGTTTGCTTTTTTTCCGATCGTCCCGAATGGCCTTACGGATATCCTTCACCAGCGCTTTCGCCAGCTCTCCTCCTGCCTTGCGTTTATCCAGTAGCAGTTCCCGGCTACCATTGCTGATCAGCACATGGCGGGCATCGCTGAGCATCCCGGTGGCGAACCCTTCCCGAACGTAGAACCAGCGGTCGGGGCTGGAGATTTTCTTGAGTTCCCGAATGCCCGACGGCAAATCCCCCAGCCCATCCACCCGGGCTCCCGTGGCTCGCACCTTGTACACATTCTCCAGATTGGTGGCTTTGGAAAAGGTCGCCGAGTCTTTGGGCCGGTCCTCCAGCTTTGCCTCCAGACTTTTAATGCGCTGGTTAATGGCCTCCAGCCGGATGTCCCGCACCGTTTTCCAGTTGCTTTCCACCAGGCTGCCCCCGTGCCATTTGGTCAGGGGGGAATAGATATTCAGCCAGGCCTTCTCCTGGCGGAGCTCCTTCAGCTGGCCCCCATAGTCCTGCTCATGGCGGACGGGGCCGGCAGGCTTCTCATCCTCATTTTCACCGCCTTCCCCATCCGCGGTTTTCAGCTGGATCAGCCCCTGCTCATGGCTTTTGAGCAGCCACTGCTGCCGTTTCTCAGCGGTTTCATCCCGATTGTCTGCCGTGGCGTCCTGAAGGATGGCCCGGGACTCCGCCATCAGGGTCTCCACAAAATCAATTTCCGCTTCCAGCGCCTCACTCTGGGCCTCGCTCAGGAGATAGAACTGGTCGTCATCCCCGGTGACATGCAGGATTTCACAATAGTCGGCCTGGCAGACCGGTTCCCCTTCTACCTTGGTACCGGTGGTGTCATCTTGATGGGCGGGTGAAGGGAGCGTTGCCGTGCTCATGCCTGGGACTCCTGAGGAATGGGATTGGCCTGCGGTTGTTGTAAATGGTGGTTCAGTTGCTGCCACTTCCGGTGGGTGGGCAGTGAGTGGTCCTGCATCAGGGACTGGATGGCGGGCTCTGCCAGTGCCTCTGCGGGAGTGGACAGGGCCGTGCGCAGCCACTTTTCCCGATCCCCGCGACGGGTCAACTGGTATTCCAGGCTTCTGGCCAGCTGTGCCCGTATCCAGGGTTCCGGGATTTCAGGCTCAGGAACACAGGGGCCATAGAGGGAAACCATGGCTTCACAGAATTGCTGTTCTTCATGGGCATCCATGGCGTCAATATGGCCACGGGTCAGGACAAAGTCGTTTATTGCGGCGGCGGGCAGAGCCCCCTCATTGGCGCAGGTGTGCCACTGACCGCCCTGGCACCACTGGATCTGTTCCACCGGCCCCCAGAAGTCCTGCCATTCCGGATCGGCCAGTGCCGCCCGCCAGGCGGCCAGCCGCCGTGGGTCATAGTAGCGGCAGAGTGCGGATCCCCGGTGTTCCAATGTGACCGTCAGGCGCTGCCGAAGCCATTGGGTCATCCCTTCACCGGGCACGCCCCAGAGCAGGCAACCGGCAGGGTTGGTTTCCAGTAGCGACCGGGTGAAGGCGAACAGCGGACTGTGCTCCTGCGTCACCAGTAACTGAGGCCCATCACTGGCCATGGCGTCATAGTCTGTGCGGGCGAACAGGGGCTCATAGTCCGGAGAAACGTCACTGGCCTGGTACCACTGGGTGACAATCCCCGGCGCCATAACGCCATCCACAATAAAAACAGGGCGGGCATCGGGGTTCAGGGACAGTGGCCGGTACCACTCCGCCATTTTTTCAACCCTGTTACCGGGCATGGGAGCCTCCATGGATCGGGCAATTACCGTCGCTGTCGCACTCACAGAGCTCCACCACCGACACCCCTGAAGCGGCAAATTCTTCGTAGGGCAGGCTCAGAGACTGGCTTTCGGATTTAACTTCAGGCTCCCTTGGCTCTGGCACCGCACCGGTACGGTCCTGGTCTGCCTCAGCGGGCAACATGGGCATCCTGGGTGCCGCCCCCGAACCGGAACCAGGAGAGCCTCCGGCATTCAGGTTGACCCCTGGCCCGACCAGGCTGACGCCGGAAGGGTCAATCTTCACAAAGCTGCCCCCGGCTGTCAGAGTGATTTCTGCACCGGCTTCCACCACCACCTTGCTGCCGGATTTCAGGTGCACCTCCTGCCCGGCTTCCATCAGGATTGCGGTACCGGTTTTCAGATGCAGGCTGCCATCAATGGTCTGGGAGAGGTCTTTCGCCACGTAATGACGCTGCTCTCCTTCAATGGTCTGGTGCTGACTGTCCCCCACCCGCCCGTAATGGTTGGCCGCCGTCTGGTAATGACTGTCGTTGATGATCTGTTGACGGAAGTCGTTTTTAATGCGCAGATCCATGTCTTTCTGGGCATGAATAAAGATCTGCTCCTGACCCGCCCGGTCCTCAATACGGAATTCGTTGTAGCCCTCCCCGCCAGGGCTGCTGTTGCTTTTCAGCAGGGTCCGGGTTTTGTGCTCCGGCAATTCATAGGGCAACGGGTTCCGGCTGTTGTAACCGCAACCCACCAGCAGGGGACGGTCCACATCGCCCTCTATAAAGCTGACCAGCACTTCCATGCCCACCCGGGGCAGGGTATAGCTGCCATAACCATTACCCGCCCAGCTCTGGGCGACCCGCACCCAGCAGCTGGTCTGGCCATCGGCCAGGCCGGTGCGATCCCAATGGAACTGGATTTTCACCCGGCCCTGTTCGTCGGTATGAATTTCTTCCCCATCGGGCCCGGTCACTACCGCGCTCTGCAGGCCACTGACGTCGGGTTTCCGGATTTTCCCGGGACGCCAGAACACATCCCAGGGCGTGGCGGTAAAGCGGTTCAGGTATTGGCTGTGACCACTGCCCCCTTCTTCCAGCACTTGAGGCTGGCGGCCTTCGTGGGAGATGGCGGTGGTGAGCCAGAGCTGGTTCCAGGCACTGTTGCTGTGCTCTACCAGGTCGAAATAGTGACCGACACAGAGTCTCGGGATCTGGCTGATCCCTTTTGCCTGCCGGCTATCAATGCGCTGTTCCTCAAGCCGGATTCTGGCCTGGCGGGCACCTTCAGTGTCGGACTGACAATCACCAGGGTACTGGTAATCTACCAGGGCACCGTCGCCGGACACCTCAAGCGGCACTGGCTGGCTGCTGTGTTCCAGGGGACGACTGGCCCGGGTGTAGTTGTAGTCCCGGACATCCAGTCGGCCTACGCCCACCTGATGCCGGACGCCAAAAGCGGAGAGCGTATCAAAAGCGGCATTCATGCCATTACCGCTGTGGTAGACCGCCTGCTCACCTTCCGGTGGAGCCATGAAGCCGTCCTGGCCGTCGGCCAGCACCAGCAGGTGTTTTTCGGGATCGTGCCGGAAGTGAAAGTGAATGCCCTCTTCCGCCAGAATCCGCTGGATAAATGTCAGCTCCGACTCCCCATACTGCACGCAGTAATCCCTTGGGGCATAGGTGTTGTTCAGCTGCAGCTGGTAGCGGTCGGAAAGAATACCGGCCTCTTCCAGCAACCGGCAGACAATGTCCGGTACGGACTGGTTCTGGAATACCCGGTGGTTGCGGCGGTAATCCAGCAGGGTCAGGGAAGGTTCAATGACCAGGGCGTAACGGGTCAAACGACGACCGGTATCCCGTTGCCGGACAGCGGTCACCTGGCCGTGAACATAACGTTCACTATCACTGCCACACAGTGTCAGCAGGGCGCTCTGGTGAAGCAGCCGGTTCAGGTTCAGATGGGGGTTCTCACACACCACCTGCACTTCAAAACGGAAGCATTGATGAATGGCTTCGGTGCCCTGGAAAGACTCCACCTGAAGAAGGTCATCCAGACCGGCGATCTGGATCAGAAAACGGGCTTGGTTGGCTGCAACAGACATAGGCGACTCTTTATCAGGCAACTTTTTATAGACGACTTATAGACGACTCTTTCAGTCTGCTCAGAAGATGACCGAGGCTGACAGAAATCGGGAATGAGCAACAATAAAAAGCGCCCCACTCACAGAATGGGGCAAATAAAGAAAACCGGCGGCGGGGGGCCGCTGCCGGCTTTCAAGGGACTTATGCCACGGGCTTGCGCCAGTCGTCATGACCGGAAGTACCGGAGACTTCATGGGTCCACTTGATCGCCCGGTAAGTCATGTAGACATCTTCCAGGTGAGTGAAGTGGGCCTGGCCCGGATCCTGACAGTTAGGCATGGTGGCCTTGATATCAACGATGATGGCGTCGGTCAGCTCGGTGGTGAAGTAGTGCTCCTGGGTACCAGTGGCAGAAGTGCGGTACCACTTGATGCAGACTTTAGGCAGCATCTCACCAGAGGTCAGTGAGTTGTAAAGCAGGGGGGAGCACTTGTCGAACACCTTGGTGATCATAACCGGCTTGTGAACCCGCTGGCCGGTAGGCTGTCCGGATTGGGGATCCCGTGGGATGACGACGTTGTGCTCAAAACCTTCGACCAGAACTTCGTCTTCGTGGCCTTCCTGGTAAATATTGCCCACAGAGTCCTGGGTGAAAGTACCAGCGGTAATCAGGCCCTGCTTTTCGCCTTCGATGGTCATATAGGCGGGTGTTGGCATCACAAACTCCTTATATTGCATGTGATGGTTGATAGGTGGCAGGTTCAATACATGGAGCGTGCCAACATCATAAAATCCAGGCATTACAAGGCCTTATGAAGAACCAACGCTTATTTAACCGATAAAATTCTGAAGAAAACGTTAAATTTTCCAACACAGTGTTTGAGAATTTGACATTCCAGAAGGTTCTGCTGTTTTCATAACCTCTGTTGAGAGATGAAAAAGGCGACGGGTGTTAAATACAGAAAAGACCACTTTGAATAACACGGTTTTTTTTGATCTGCATCAGTTTTCAAAAAAGACAGGAAAGCCATGAGCCCTGGGCATTAACGGCTCACTGGTTAAAGGCTATTCATTGAAGGAAAAACAGGCAATGGCAATGTTGGATTATTTAACAGGGTGTTAAATTTTCAAACATCGGCTTGATGGTATACCTCTGGCTTACTGGTGTGCGGCACCGATTCCTATATCAAAGCCCAAAAACTTTTAGCAGTATTTTTAAAAGTGCTATTATTAGGTCACCATAAAGATCAATAAGGTAACAACCATGGCAATCACCCACGCCATACTGGCCGATGTCAGTGCAGGTATTTCAGAACTCAAAAAAAACCCGATGGCCGTCATGGAACAGGGAGCAGGTGACCCTGTTGCGATTCTCAACCGTAACCAGCCGGTCTTTTACGCCGTCCCGGCAGATCTTTACGAAGCCATGATGGACAGGCTTGAAGACCTGGAACTGGCAAAAATTGTTGAGGCGCGTAAAGATCAACCCGAAGTCGAGATAGACCTCGATGACCTATAAGATTACCTTTGCCAGCGATGCTGCCAAGGAATGGAAAAAACTGAACCCGGCCACACAAAAGCAATTTGCCAAAAAGCTGAAAGAACGTTCAGTCACTCCCCACGTCCCCGCCTCAAAACTGCACGGGATGAAAGACTGTTACAAGATCAAGCTGGCTAAATCGGGCTATCGCCTGGTTTACAAGGTAATTGACTCAAGGCTGGTGGTGTCTGTTATCTCCATCGGGAAACGCAACAAAGGAAAGGTCTATCAGGATGCCAGAAACCGGATTTAAGCTTCAGCCTGGTGAAGCTCCACAGTGCTCAAGCGTTTACAACCAGATACTCTCCAGATTATCCAGAGCTCCCTGACGGATAAATACCCGATCAGGGAGCCTCTTTCCTGTCAATCAGTGCTTTGCATAAACACTGGTTTTGCCGTCAGAGGTAAAACTGATCACTTCATAGCTGTCCTTGCGGTCGCCATATTCCATGCCCGGAGATCCCATGGGCATTCCGGCCACCGCCAGCCCCTTCACCCCTTCCGGCTTCTCTTTGAGCAGACGAATAATGTCTTCCGCAGGCACATGGCCCTCAATGGCATAGCTCCCGATCATGGCGGTATGGCAGGACTGCAACCCATCGGGAACCCCGGCCCTTTTCTTGTAACGGCTGACATTCTGGACGTCGTGGTCCATCACCTTGAAGCCATTGGCTTTCATATGTTCGCCCCACTCAGAACAGCAGCCGCAGGTGGGGGATTTAAACAGCATCACCATGGGCAGCTCTTCTGCCAGGCTGCTGATTGAGGTCAGTATCAGAGAGGCGCTCAGTGCCAGTACATTCAGTTTTTTCATGGTTTCACTCCGTTGTTGCGTCATTTAATGATTGCTTGTTGCAGGGGTTGAAGGGTGGCTGGATAACCCGCGGCGGTGCCACAGGTAATAGATGGCCGGTACCAGTACCAGGGTGACCACCAGAGAGCTGGTAATCCCCCCGATCATGGGACCGGCAATTCGTTGCATAACCTCAGCGCCGGTGCCGTCGTTCAGCATCACCGGTATCAAACCAAACAGGATGGTGCAGACCGTCATCATGATCGGCCTCAGCCGCAGCACGGCACCGTCCATCACGGCATTGCGGACATCCTGCAGCCGCAGAGAACGATTCTGCTCTTCCGCCAACAGACGACACTCACCCAGTGACTGATTGAGGTAAACCAGCATCATAATGGCGTTGCCCACGGTGACTCCGGCCAGGGCAATAAAGCCGACCCCCACTGCCACAGAGAAGTTGTAGCCCTGGAGAAACATCAACCAGATGCCGCCGATCAGGGCAAACGGCAGGGTGCCCAGAATGGTGATCACCTCAAACGCGCTTCGGAAGGTCAGAAACAGCACCACCGTGATAAAGAACAGCGTAACGGGAATAATGATGGAGAGCCGTTCATTGGCCCGCTCCATATATTCGTACTGACCGGTCCAGTCCAGGGCATAACCGGCAGGCAGCGACAGCTGGTCGGCCACCGTGGCCTGCGCTTCCCGGACATAGGAGCCCAGATCCCGGCCGGCAATATCCACCAGCACCCGACCCGCCGGACGGGTGCTTTCAGAGCGGATGGCGCCCGGCCCCTCTTCGATGTAGATCCTTGCCACATCCCCCAGGGCAATGCTCTGGCCGGAAGCCGTGACCACAGGCAGGGTGTTCAGAGCATCCACAGAGTCACGGTAGCTCTGGGGATATCTCAGGTTCACCGGGTAGCGTTCCAGACCTTCCACGGTGCTGGTAACGTTGACACCGCCAATGGCAGAAGCGGCCACCGCCTGTATATCATTAATATTCAGGCCAAAGCGTGCTGCCCGCACCCGATCGATATCCACCTTGATATAACGGCCTCCCGCCACCCGCTCGGCATAGACAGAAAGGGTTCCGGGCACGGGCTGCAAAATGTGCTCAAGTTGTCGTCCAATCGCTTCTATCACCGGCAGCTCAGGTCCTGTCACCTGAATCCCCACAGGGGTTTTAATGCCGGTGGATAACATATCGATCCGGGTCCGGATCGGCATGACCCAGGCATTGCTGACTCCGGGCAGCTTTACCAGCGATTCCAGCTCAGCCTTGAGGGAGTCCGGCGTCACTCCATCCCGCCATTCACTGCGGGGCTTCAGCTGCACCACGGTTTCAATCATGGTCAGGGGAGAGGGATCCGTAGCGGTTTCCCCCCGGCCCACCTTGCCGAACACCGATTCCACTTCCGGCACGGTTTTGATCAGCCGGTCGGTCTGCTGCAGCAACTCCCTGGCCTTGCCCACGGAGATGCCCGCATAGGTGGTGGGCATGTACATCAGATCCCCTTCGTCCAGGGGGGGCATAAACTCACTGCCCAGCTGGGAGGCTGGCAGGAACCCGCCCACCATCAGCAGCACCGCTCCCGCTATCACCCCTTTTGGCCAGTTCAGCGCCCCTTTTACAAAGGGGCGATAGCTGGCCATCAGCACTTTGTTGACCGGATTACGGGCCTCTGGCATTACCCGCCCACGCACCAGATAGCCAATCAGCACCGGCACCACGGTAATGGTCAGTCCGGCAGCAACGGCCATGGCATAAGACTTGGTAAACGCCAGGGGAGAAAACATACGGCCTTCCTGGGCCTGCAAACTGAACACCGGCATAAAGCTGACCGCTTCAATCAGCAGGGAAAAGAACAGCGGCGGCCCCACTTCCAGCGACGATTGTCGTACTACTGCCCAGCGGTTGGCGGCGGTGATTTTTACCCGCTGCATATGCTTGTGGAAATTCTCGATCATCACAATGGAGCCATCCACCATGGAGCCGATGGCCACGGCAATCCCCCCCAGGGACATGATATTGGCGTTCAGCCCCTGGAGGTACATGATCAGAAAAGCCCCAAGAATGCCCAGGGGCAGGCTGATCACAATCACCAGAGAGGAGCGGAAATGGAGCAGGAACAGCGCACAGATGGCCACCACAATCACCAGCTGGATCAACAGGGTGTCGGTCAGGGTGGCGATGGAGCTTTTCACCAGTTTTGAGCGGTCGTAGGTGGTGACAATCTCCACCCCTTCCGGCAACCCCTGGCGCAACTCATCCAATTTGACTTTGATGGCATCAATGACTTTCTGGGCGTTTTCCCCAAAGCGCATCACAATGATGCCCCCCACCACTTCGCCTTCACCGTCCAGCTCGGCAATGCCCCGTCGCATCTGGGGACCAGACCGGACAGTAGCCACATCCCCCACCGTCAGGGGGGTTCCCTCTGCGGTAACGCTCAGTGGTACCTGCCGGATGTCATCAAGGCTGTTGAGGTAACCGGTGATACGGACAATGTACTCAGCCTCCGCCATTTCCACCGCAGACGCCCCGGCCTCCCGGTTGCCCTGCTCCAGAGCCTGTTTCAGCTGTTGCAGGGGAATGCCATAGGCACGAAGCTTGTCCGGGTCTGCCACCACCTGATACTGACGGACCATGCCGCCCACCGTGGCCACCTCACTGACCCCCGGCACCGACTGCAGCTGGAACTTCAGGTACCAGTCCTGCAAGCTGCGCAGTTGAGCCAGGTCGTGCTGACCGGTCCGGTCCACCAGGGCGTAATTAAACACCCAGCCTACCCCGGTGGCGTCCGGCCCAAGGGCGGTGACCGCTTCCGGAGGCAAGCTCGATTGCACCTGGTTCAGGTATTCCAGCACCCTTGAGCGGGCCCAGTAGATATCGGTACCGTCCTCAAACAGGATATAGACATAGGACGAACCAAACATGGAGGTGCCCCGGACATCCACAGCCCCGGGCACTGCCATCATGGCAGTGGTCAACGGATAGGTCACCTGGTCTTCCACCAGCTGCGGCGCCTGGCCCGGGTAATCGGTTTTGATGATCACCTGTACATCGGACAAGTCGGGCAGCGCATCCACCGGCGTGTTCCGGGTGACCCAGACACCGGCAAACAGCAGCCCCAGGGCCGCAAGCATGACCAGGAAACGGTTCCCCAGTGACCCACGAATAATAGCTTTGATCATGGTTCGCCTCCGTTAATGTCCCGTATGACCCATTGAGCCATGATCCATGGAATCGTGATCCATTTCCGGTGGGTTCCCGGGAGTCTGTATATCCGGCAGTGATGCCGGAGCAATGGTCACAACCTGAAACCCTCCGGCTTCCAGTTTCTCCACCTCAAAGCGAACCCGCAGACCCGAACGGATCGCCCCGGTGTCCAGTCCCTCCCCCAGGTCAAAAAACATGGACATGGTCGGCCATTCCCATTCCGGTACCGGATCATGAGTGATGTAGAGACTGTCCTCCATCACCTCTTCAATCACTCCCGTCATCCAGGCTCTGTTACTGGTGATAGTGTTGGAAACAGCGCTGGCCGACTCCTCAAAGCGGCTGAGGTCGGCGCTGATGCTGGACTCAGAGTCCAGCAGAAACTGGGCGGAAGTCACCACCCGGGCCCCTTCCGACAGCCCTCTCAGAACTTCCACACGGTCTGCAACGGTACGACCGGTCTCAACCCGTACCGAACGAAACCGCCCCCCTCCCAGGTCCTTCACCACCCGGCTCTGGCTGCCGGTCTGGATCAGGGCTTCCACCGGAATGCTCAGGGCCTCAAAGGAGCCCGTGTTGACCGTTACCCGGGAGTACATATTGGGTTTGAGCTCGGCACCGGGATTGTCAAACCTCAGCCGGACCCGCAAGCTGCGGGTTTCCGGGTTCAGCTCCGGATAGACATAGTCCACCACTCCCTGCCAGCTGCGGCCGGGAAGGTAATCCACCGTCATGGCTGCCTGCTGTCCGGGCTTGATAAGCAGCGACTGTCGCTCAAAAACATCCGCCACCACCCAGACGGAATCCAGGCTGGCCAGCTCAATCACCGTTCTGGACGGATTGATGTAACCCCCTTCCCGGGTGTCCAGGCTGGACACATAACCGTCCCGGGGCGCATAAAACCCGAGCGTGCGCTCCACCCGGCCACCGCTGATAATCCGCTCTACCACCGACTCAGGCACATCCAGCGACTCCAGCCGTTTTCTGGATGCCGTGATCAGGGAGCGGTTACCGGAACGCAGGGCGGATAACAGTTCTTCCTGGGCATTCACCAAAGCAGGAGAATAAAGATCAAACAGTTTGCTGCCTGCCTTCACGTATTCACCATTGGACGACACCTGAAGGTTTTCTACCCAGCCTTCTACACGACTATTGATCTGGAACAGCGTATCGTCGTTGTAACCAATGACCCCCACCGTCCTGACCTGGGGGGTGAGCGTCCCCTGGCTGGCGGGTTCGGAACGAACCCCCAGGTTGTTTTGCACCGCCGGAGAGATCTTCACAGTCCCGGCGGGATCGCTGGCCGCAGCCGGCTCTTCATACACAGGCACCAGATCCATGCCCATGGGGGACTTACCCGGTTGATCTCTCCGGTAGTTGGGGTCCATGGGCGCCACCCAGTAAAGGGGCTTCTTTTCAGCGTTGGCACTGGCAGCGACCCTATCGTGAGAGTCGGTGAACGGCCTCACCCCATAACCGGCGGTGAACGCAATCGCCGAGGCCAGAAGCGCCGTGGCCAGATGAGACAAAGTCAATTTATTCATGGCCGTTTTTTCCTTTAAGAGCGTTTCCTTTGATGGCTTTTTCCTGGATAGCTTTTCCATGGAGAGCGCCCTGGGGAGAAGGAAGCAGATAGTGCAGGCGGGCCGCACTCTGGTGGAGGTCAGCCTGGAGGCGGATATATTCCAGTGAAGCATTCAGTCGGGACCGATAACCTTCTATGACCTCATTGAACTCACCGGCATCGGACTGATAGGCCCTCAGAGCCGCTTCCGCCTGCTGGTTGACCCTGGGCAACAGCTGGTCCTGGTAAAGCTCAACCCGTGTCGTTAATCCGGTATAACGGGCAGACTCAACACTCAATTTCCCCTGCAGTTGCTGCAGAAGGTCCTGCCGGTCCATGACACTGGCTTCCCGTCGATACTGGCTGGCCGTTAACTGGCGATCCTGGCGATCACCCGTGAACAGGGGCAGGTCCATCATCACCATGGCCGAAAACTTATCCCGGCTGTCCGCCCCCATGGCCATCTGTTCCCGGCCGTATTTCAGCTCAATACCAAACTGGGGCTTGTACCCTTCCCGGGCCAGGGCAATATCCTGTTCTGACCGCTGGATACTGACATCTGCCGCCCTGACCAGGGGGTGGCGCAACAGTGGCTGGCTGTCCATCAATCCACCGTCCGTCAGCCCTCCTTCCAAAGCCTGTTCCGGCAACGCTTCAGCCACCTGTTCAGCGGGCAGCCCACCCAACCAGCGGGCCAGTTGTGCCCGGCTTTGTTCCAGCCCGGTATTCAACGTCACCAGGCGGTCATTCAGCCGGGTCAGCTCCACTTCCGCCCGGTAAAAATCCTGCTGTTTTTTCCGGCCCTGGCTGTACAGGGACTCAGTGACATCCACCAGGCTTTCAAACAGATAAGTGTCAGCCTTGAGGCGGGCAGACGCCTGCTGCCAGTACCACATATCCAGCCAGGCCAGCCGGACACTCTGCAGCACCTGAAGGCGGCGCTCACGGGCCGCTATTTCACTGGCCTCACTCTGCAACCCGGCTTTCTGCCGCTGCAGCTGGTTACTCTTTCCCCTGGGCAGCATTTGCTCCAGTTTCAATTCGATCATGCCCCGATTCAGGGGATCCAGATCATTTCCCGGCAGGTTCATGGTGCCAATGGACAGCGTTGGGTCCATCCAGGTATCCGTTGCAACCGCCTGCTCAAGAAAGGCTTTTTGCCGAACCTGAAAGGCCCTTTGCCCGGTGTCAGCGGACAGGGCCTGCTGCTCTGCATCGTGCAGAGCCAGTCCCCCGGCCTGGGCCGAAGTCGCGGAAACCACCAGCATCAGCGCTGACCAGTGGCTCCGGAGCGTCACATTCCTGCGACCTCTGAAAAACATGGTGTCTCTCCGTTGTGGAGCTGGACTGCGCGCAGGTTAGGAACCTGACCGAGAATAGACTGCCCTGCTGCGAAGACAGCTAATTGATCTAAAAATGCGCTTTCGCTCGTTAAATAGCTCGCTATTTGCCTCGCAAAACCACTTTTTTATCTTCAATTTTCTGCCTTTCTCGCGACGGGCGCTATTCTCGGTCAGGCTCCTAGGCGGACCACAAGCTTCGTAAACCAGAAGAAAGGGGCCGTTAAACGGCGACGACAGTGCATCAGCTCAGTGCAATAACAAGGCTGAACGAGGTATTGCTATAACGGACTATTCGAGGAAAGAGGCTTTCGCCAGATAAATTTCGGGCTGGGAGGAAAGAATGTCGGGTTCTGTAAACGCCTGCCAGGTGCGGGTTTGCAGGGTTTCATTCAACGCCTGCTGCACAACAACGTACAACAGGGTATACAGAGGCTTGAGGTCAGGATGAGTGCCCAGCTGCAGTACCGGGTCACTGTCTTCACAGTCAGGGCAGACCATCTCCCTGTCCGCTATTTCATACAGGGCGTCTGATGAGGCCGTACAGCAGTCATGCCCCTGGGCAGATAAACGCCCATGGTCCGCCATTTCAACCCGCAGCTCATGATGACCTTGCGTCTCATGACCGCCAGAATGCTGCATCCCCTGACCTTCAGCCATGGACATCATGCAGAACTGCAGCACAGACAGCACCATCAACGCCAGTAAGGCGGTGCTGATGTAGCGACTGTGATGATGGGAAAGTTCTGTAAGCATGCTCTGGCAGTATCAATCAGGACTTATATTTCGGCACACTATATTCATCTCGACCGCCTTACGTCAACGATGAGTTTTACAGACATAAATTCTTGATTGGCAGTCTGGAGACTTTACCTTTACCCTTCCCAAGGCTTGACATTACCCCTGGTTGAAGGTTTATTTTGTAGAATAATAACAATAAGCGAGGACATTCACATGACATCCGTAAAAAAAATAGTGTTGTTTACTGCTGCAATCACTGCCAGTACGCTTACCCTGAGCACTCAAGCCAGCGAGGCTCCCGTGATATACGCATCCAAGGATATCTCTGGTGCATTGTCTGCCCGTGTTTACCATGAAGGTAAACCCGTATCCGGAGCAGCGGTGAAGCTTTATCGGAGCAGTTCCACCCCCTGGCAGGAGAAAAGCACCGACCAATACGGAAGAGTAACATTTGCCGCTCCTGAGTTTTCCGCCCCGGTAACACTGACCGCAGAAACGGCAGCAGGAAAAAGCTCCCGGTGGCTTTACCTTCATCAGGGTGGTGATCTGTAAGGTAAAGAAAGCCACTTCTGCATAGATCCCAAAACGGGGCGAAAGCCCCGTTCCGTCATTACTCCACGGTCACCGATTTAGCCAGATTGCGGGGCTGATCCACATCGGTTCCCTTGATAATCGCCACATAATAGGACAACAGCTGCAGAGGAATGGTGTAAAGAATAGGGGCGACGATTTCCGGCACTTCTTCCACCGGCAATACCCTGACGCCATCGGCTTCTGACAGACTGGCGTGCTTGTCAGCGAAGACAAACAGCTGCCCCCCCCGGGCCCGCACTTCTTCCATATTGGATTTCAGCTTTTCCAGCAGGTCGTTATTGGGCGCTACCACAATCACCGGCATATCATTGTCGATCAGCGCCAGGGGACCATGCTTGAGTTCACCGGCGGCATAAGCTTCCGCATGGATATAGGAGATTTCCTTCAACTTCAGCGCCCCCTCCATGGCGATGGGGTACTGGGTGCCACGCCCCAGGAACAAACTGTGGTGCTTATCGGCAAAAGCTTCGGCCATGGCTTCGATATCACCGCTCAACTCCAGGGTGTTTTTGATGATATGAGGCAGGTTACGCAAAGCAGATACCACTTCACTTTCCTGCTCCGGGGTCATGCCCGTATGACGCCCAATGGCCGCCACCAGCATCAGCAGCGCGGTCAGCTGAGTGGTGAAGGCTTTGGTTGAAGCCACTCCGATTTCAGCGCCGGCCCGGGTCATCAGGGCGATGTCCGATTCGCGCACCATGGAAGAGCCCGGCACATTACAGATACTCAGGGAGGCCATATACCCCAGTTCTTTGGCCAGCTTCAGGGCCGCCAGGGTATCCGCGGTCTCACCGGACTGGGAAATAGTGACAAACAGGCAGTCTTCCGGCACAAAGAACTTCCGGTAGCGGAACTCAGAGGCGATCTCTACACGACAGGGGATGCCTGCCAGTTCTTCAAACCAGTAACGGGTGACCATCGCCGCATGGTAGCTGGTACCACAGGCTACAATCTGTACGGCACGGGTTCTGTTCAGGATGTCCTGCCCTTCTTTGCCCAGAATGTCGAGGTTCAGCTGATGCTCACCCAGCCGTCCTTCAAGGGTATTGGCAATGGCTTCCGGCTGTTCATGAATTTCCTTGAGCATATAGTGGCGATACGGACCTTTATCACCGGCATCGTGTTCCACATCGCTCTCTTTGGCCAGCCTTTCAACGGGACTCCCCGACGCATCCAGAACCGTGACGCTGGTGCGGGTCACTTCAGCCACATCCCCTTCTTCCAGGAACATAAAACGACGGGTGACTGGAAAAAGTGCCAGCTGGTCAGAAGCAATGAAGTGTTCACCAATCCCGACACCAATGACCAGGGGACTTCCGGAGCGAGCAACCACCAGCCGTTCCGGGTCATTGCAATCCATGACCACCATGCCATAGGCACCTTCCAGGCGGGTAACGGTGTTTTGCACTGCTGCCAGTAAAGTGTCAGCCTTTTTCTGCTCATGGCTGACCAGGTGGGCAATAACCTCGGTATCGGTATCTGATGTGAAGGTATAACCTTCACCCTGCAGAAACTCGCGCAACGCTTCGTGGTTTTCAATAATACCGTTATGCACCACCGCAATGTGTTCATCCGATACGTGGGGGTGGGCATTGCGTTCATTGGGCTCGCCATGAGTGGCCCAGCGGGTGTGGGCGATCCCGGTACCGCCAGGTAAAGGGCTCTGCTCAATAGCATCCGCAAGCTCGGAGACTTTACCGGTGCGCCTCAGCCTTTGCAGCTGCCCCTCATGAATGATGGCTACACCCGCCGAGTCATAGCCCCGATATTCCAGACGACGCAAGCCTTCCAGCAAAATACCCGCAACATCCCTTTGCGCTACCGCACCTACAATGCCACACATAACGTTTCAAACCTTTTAGAAATAAGTTAAACAATTGAGCTAATAAACAGCTTCAGTCTTCCTTTACCGGCCGCTGCCAACCTTCAATGTTTCTCTGCCGGCCACGGGCAACGCCCAGCTGTTCATCTGGAATAGCTTTGGTGATCGTGGACCCGGCTCCCGTGGTGGCCCCTTTTCCAATCACTACCGGCGCCACTAGCGAACTGTTGCTGCCAATAAAAGCCCCGTCACCGATTTCAGTCCTGAATTTATTGACACCGTCGTAGTTGCAGGTAATGGTGCCCGCTCCCACATTGACATCCACTCCTACCTCGGCATCCCCCACATAGCTCAGGTGACTCACCTTGCTGCCAGCACCGATGGTGGATTTTTTGATCTCCACAAAGTTGCCCACCCTGGCCTTTTCCGCCAGTTCAGTCCCCGGACGCAGGCGGGCAAAAGGCCCCACTTCACAACCGGCGGAAACCACGGCGTTTTCCAGAATGGAGTGAGCCTTGATCACAGCCCCTTCGCCAATGGTGGAGTTACGAATCACACAGCCAGGCTCAATGGTGACGTTATCCGCCAGTTCGACCTCCCCTTCCAGCACCACATTGATATCCAGGGTGACATCATGGCCTGCCTTGATGTTGCCGCGGATATCCAGGCGCCTGGGGTCAGCAATGGTAACGCCATTGACCAGAAGATCGGTGGCCAGTTTTTCCTGAAGTGCACGCTCCAGCTCAGTCAGCTGAATACGACTATTGACGCCTTCTACTTCGATCGCCTCACGGGGCTGAACATGAACAACGGGCATCGCCTCTGCCACCGACATGGAAACAATATCGGTGAGATAGAATTCGTTCTGGGCATTGTCACTGGTCAGGCGATTGACCCATTCCCCCAGTTTACTCCCGGGAATGGCCATAATGCCGGTATTGACTTCATTAATGGCCAACTGCTCAGGGGTGGCATCCTTGTCCTCGACAATGGCCTGAATGTTGCCAAAGCCATCCCGGACAATTCGCCCGTAACCAGAAGGGTTTGGCAGGTTGATGGTCAGCAGCCCCATGCGCTGACCGTTGCTGGCCGCCAGCAGGGACTGCAGGGATGAAGGGCTGATCAACGGCACATCCCCATAAAGCACCAGTACGACATCGGCTCCCTTGCAGCCAGGCAGTGCCTGTCGAACCGCATGCCCTGTTCCCAATTGCTCTTCCTGAACCACCCAGTTCAAATCATAATGCCCCAGGGACTCTTTCACCTGCTCTGCCCCATGACCGATGACCACATGGATCTGGCCCCTGCCGATCACCTGCTGAGTTCTCTGGGCACTGAGAATCACGTGCTCCAGCATCGGCTTGCCGGCAATAGGGTGCAGCACCTTGGGCAGATTGGATTTCATTCGGCTGCCCTGACCGGCAGCCAGGATAACAATGTCAGCTCTCATAACAGGTTCTCTGTAAAAATCAGGTGATGGTTTTCCTGACTATGTCGCCCGAAAACTCAAAAGCAATATACCCATTGCACCCGAAGAGACAGGGTTACCGGAGGTGGGCGACAGGAAGTCCTGACCGGATTTGTCATTAACTTCTCTCCATTTGATCAACACTGACAACCCTGTGGTGAGGCCATATCACACCTCAGCCAGAACTGAACAGCCCAGGCCCGTGCCTTGAAAATAAAGAGAATATTCCGATCGTATCGCAGCTAGTGTTATCCTTGGAGAAACAAAACACAACCCTGTTTGTCATTCAATTTTTGACAATATATGAACCTTGAATCACTTGAAACACTGGGCCTGAGCCCCCGTGAAATCAACATATACCTGGCCCTTCTGAAGCTGGGATCCGCCTCAATCCGCGATATTGCTGTCCAGGCAGGGATAAACAGGGGAACCACCTATGAAACCTTGAAGGTCCTCGCAGGCAAAGGGATTGTCAGTTATTTTCCGAAAGGAAAACGTCGCATTTTTTCCGCCGAGCCACCGGAAAAACTGCTGGACCTGGCGGAAGAAAAGCGCCAGTCCCTGGAAGCCAGTATTGAGGAGATGAGGCACAGGCTAATTCCCCAACTGAACCATTTAAAGCCCGACTTCAGTGCCGGTAATGTCCGTTTTTATGAAGGGGACAGCGGCATAGAGTTTGTGCTGAAAGATATTTTGAATACCGTAGGTCGGCAGCCCGACAAAACCTACTGTGTGTTTTCATCCAAGCTGATTCGGCAACATTTGTACCGCCCTTTTCCCAACTATACCCAGCAGCGAATCCGCAAGCAGATCAACGTCCGGGTAATTGCCATTGGAGAGGGTGGCGAAGATGCTGAACTCTCAGAACGCAAATGGATTGACGCCAAAGGCCGGATGGATGCCAGCTATATTGCTATTTACCCCCCCAAAGTGGCCATGATATCACTGGGCTCCAGAGAGTATCCGGTAGCAGTGGTTCTGGAATCGCCGGAAATTGCCGCGGCTCAGCAGATCATCTTTGAAACATTGTGGAACACGTTATAACCCGCGTTCCACATCCCTTATCTATACTTCCCTTCTCACCGTCAAAGATGCACGACAGCCATAGGAGACTGCCCAGCTTTTTTTGACGGATTGTCCGATTCCGTATCCGTTTCACCCTGCCAACCTGAAACCGGAGCATCATCATGAATACCATCGCCCACAGGCTGGTCAGCCTGGTTATCCTGATGTTAACCCCAGTGACACTGCTGGCCACTGATTACAGTGACGACATTCATAAAAATGACTATAAGTGGCTCAATTTTAATCTTATGTACGCCCTTAAAGAACTCCCCAGGCCCGAGAATGCTCCCCACGACGGGCATGATTACTTTGAGCTGGAGTTCGGAGGCCGGTCGGGTATTGTTGATCTCTACGGCTATGTGGATATTTTCAATCTGACCAACAGCAGTGACAGTGACAAGAAAGGGGCTTCAAAGGCGTTTATGAAGTTTGCCCCCCGCCTCTCCCTGGACGCCATTACCGGGAAAGATCTCTCCTTCGGCCCCGTCCAGGAGCTTTATGTGGCCACCCTGTTTAACTGGGGCGGAGGAGGTGCAACCAACTTCGATGACAAAGGAAATGCGGTTACCGGTGAAGATGTAAACAATTCATTCTGGGGAATCGGGTCCGATATTCAGGTTCCCTGGCTGGGCAAGATCGGCCTGAATCTCTACGCCCTCTACGACCTGAATAAAAAGGAGTGGAATGGCTACCAGGTGTCCACCAACTGGTTCAAACCCTTTTATACCTTTGAAAACGACACCTTCCTCTCCTATCAGGGCTACATTGATTACCAGTTTGGGGCAAAAACAGAAGATAACCCTGCATCCAACTATTACGACAGAAACTTCTCCACCCATGGTGGCGCCATGTTTAATGGGCTCTACTGGCATTCAGAGCACTTCGCCATTGGCTACGGGTTGAAGCTGTATTCCGATATCTACCTGATCAAGGACGGTGGTGACCTTATGGGACCCAACAACACCAAGTCCAAAGGGGTCAGCCATTACTTCGATATTACCTATAAATTCTGAAGCCAGGCTAGCACAGGGACGTGCTTACAAAACCCTTTCAGGAGTATTAACACTGAATAACACTCCCATGGGATGGACAATGGTATATTTGCATGCAATGACAATATCCTGTTTTATACCCTGATTGTTGCTGGCTGATGACTGCCTGGAAGTTTTGTAGATGCGCCCCAAGTTCACCCCGCACTTTTTTACCCCTCGCACGGTGACCAAAGCCTCCATTGCCCTGGCGCTGGTTACCCTGGCCTGCCTTATGGTCAACAGCGGAGAACTGCAGCGAACGTATACCCCCGACACCACCTACCGACTGACCATCCTCAATACCAGTGATGCCTCATCCTGGAATGGCCTTTCACCCTTCCATAACAGCCCGGCCAGAGCCCTTGAACTGGCCCGGCGCCAGCAACTGATTGACCGGGTTCGTGAAGAAGTCGAAGCCAATGGAGGTCATCTCCTGCTGCTATCCGGCGGTGAAATCAACGCCAGTGATAATCAGGCCAGCCTCAGCCGGTTAAACCAACTGGGGTACAACGCCATGGCCGTCAGCCCTATGCTGTTTAACGAACCTCTGACGTCCATTCGCTACCAGGAAAGTCTGGCAAATTTTCCGTTTTTATCCGCTAACCTGTACGAATCTGAAACGGGCAAGCCCTTGTTCGATGCCTATGCCCTGTTTGATTTTGACGGCCTTCGGGTTGCAGTCATGGGGCTGACCACCACCCGGATTCCTCTTGGGAGCAAACCGAAATATCGTCGTGGGCTGGAGCTTATCGACCCACTGGTCGCAGCTCACGAACTGGTTCCCCAGCTGAAACGACAAGCGGATGTGATCATTGTAACCACCCACGATGGCCACCGGGTTGGCACAGGCAAAGATCATAAACTGGCCCAGAGATCCCCCATTGAAACGGAGGTTGAAGGCATTGACCTGGTGGTAGGAGACCATGCCCTGGAAACAGGACCGGCCTCGGCATACGTCCAGCAAGATATGGAAAATACTCAGCACAACAAAGCAAACTGCAGTATGTATGTGAATCGCACTGATCTGGAGTTTCGCAATGGCATACTGACCACGGTCCACAGGGATAAAATAAACCTCAATGGCAGAAAGGAGCCTGCATTGGACGGCTCAACCTTAAACACCTCCTTTGCTCATCACCGTGTGTATTACTGAAAACACATCTAGACTGTGCAAGCTCCTGCTATTCAAGCTTAAAAGCGGACTACTGTTCACAATACACCAAGATATTTTGCATGAAGTCTTTCGAAGCCAGGCACTACCTTCTTTCCGTTGCTCTTAAGCAGGGCAGTGTAGGTGATTTCAGTAAAGAGGATGCTTACCTTGGCCAGTTGGCGGCCATCAAAAGCCTGAGATCAAAACTCGAGTTTCATGAGGCCATTACTTTTATCGTGGGTGAAAATGGCAGTGGCAAGTCAACGCTGCTGGAAGCACTGGCGGTATCCCAGGGGTTTAACCCTGAAGGGGGCACCACTAATTTCAATTTTTCAACCCGCAGCTCCCACTCAAATCTTTATCAATATTTGCGAATCATAAAATCCATCAAACGCCCGAAAACGGGTTATTTTTTAAGGGCGGAAAGCTTCTTCAATGTTGCCACGGAAATTGAACAACTGGACAAAGAACCCTCTACAGCACCGCGCATAATCGACTCCTATGGAGGCGTTTCACTCCATGAACAGTCCCATGGAGAATCCTTCTTCGCTTTAATGCAAAACCGGTTTGGAAAAGACGGGCTGTATATACTGGACGAACCTGAAGCCGCTTTATCCCCCAACCGGCAAATGGCCATGCTCACACTGCTGCACCAGCTGGTTGGCAAAGGGTGCCAGTTTATTATCGCAACCCACTCACCCATTCTTCTGGCCTACCCAAACGCGATTATTTATGAAATACAGGAGAGCGGACTGACCAAAGTCGATTATGAAGACACCGATCATTACTCCGTCTCGAAGTATTTTTTAAACCACCACCAGACAATGCTTGAAGTACTGCTCGAAGATGCATAAACGTTCACTGAAAGCGGCATACTCCCCTCCAGACAATCACTGTCTCAATATTTCCCCTTTTGGCTCATACTCGCTCCGGCTTAATGGAGAGTGCTTTTTAATGTATTCCCGCAACACGACAACATCCGTATAACCAGTATTTACGAAAGACGGTTTGTCATCAATCTCCGGCCAGTGATCCCCTCCACCGGCCGAAAACGTATTGATGGCCATACGATAGTTTTTTTCTTTCTCCACCGGCTTTCCATTCACCTCCAGCTTGACCAGCTGGTCATCCACCATCAGCAGACGGACATTAGCAAAGTGCGCCATGCCACCACTGCCCGGCTCGATGCCCGCAATTTCCTCAACGTAGCTCCGTAAAGCCCGTCCAGATAGATCCACATAGCCGATCATATTGCCAAAAGGTTGAACCTTTAACAGGTCTTTTTCCGTGAGCGTACCCGAAGGCAAACCTGTGCGAATGCCGCCACCATTAACCACTGCCAGGTCTGCCCCTGTTTTTTCCAGGGCCGCACTGGCCAGCAAATTACCGATGGTTACAGGCCCTCCACGAACTTCATCCCGCTCTCCGGCCATGGCTTGATCCAAATGGCCTACCTCACGTTTCATCAAGTCACTGGCTTTATCCTGGTAGGGCTGCAACTGCTTCAGCACTTCCGGGTCTTCTGGAATTTCCGGCTCAATGGTCACCCAGACCTTTTTCCCATCAACCACCTTCTGGGTTTTTAAATTGACCGGAATCAGCCGGTAGTTCACCATTTTCAGCAGGCCATGACTGTGGCCCCGGCCATCCGGGTCATCCAGGTACTGGTAAATAAAATCGGCCCGACCGACGTATTTGCCCCACTCCCAGGCCTGGAGGATGTAGGTACTGTTTTTGATATCCGGCCTGAGTAATTTACTCTGGGAGTGACCGCCAACGATAATATCCACCCCCTCAACTTCCCGGGCCAGAGTGACATCCCCAGGAGCATTGATCCCATGAAGTGCATTGGGATAATGCCCCATATGCGTCACTGCAATAACAATATCCGCCTTCTCTTCCCGGATCAGCTGAGGAACGGTATTCCGGGCAATATCAACCGGACTATCAAACACAACCTCCTTAATATTTTCTTTTGAGGTTTGGTCTTCTGTATCCTCAGTGGTCAAACCAAGAATCGCCAACCGCACCCCTTCAAACTCTTTAATCACCCAGGGTTTGAATACCGGCTTTCCAGTTTCACGGTAAAAGATATTGGCTGAAACAAACGGAAAGTTGGCCCACTGCTCCTGTTTCAACAATACCGGGAGGGGGTTATCAAACTCATGGTTCCCCACTGTCATGGCATCGTATCCAATCAGGTTCATGCCCATAAAATCCGGCTCCGCCTCCTGGATATCCGATTCAGGCACACCGGTATTGATATCCCCTGCGGACAGCACCAGTACCCGACCACCACTGTCTTCCACTTCCCGTCGAATCCGGTCAATCAGGGTTTTACGGGCCGCCATTCCCAACTCTCCCTGGCGGTTCCTCCAGAATTTGCCATGATTATCATTGGTGTGAACCACGGTAAACTGGAATGTTTTCAGGGCAGCTTCCTTGCCCAGGTCTCCTTCTCGGGAACAGCCAGCCAGTAATACCAGGGAAATCAGCAGAAAATGCAGAGAGCGCAGGAAGGCCATAGTGGATACTCCAAAGGTAGCACCAGCACCGGAAGCACAGCATTGACAGAAAAGCACCGAAGAAAAGTGATCTGACGCATCATACCGGCAATGTAAGGCTTTCTGAATGAGCAGAATTAGACATTTTTTGAATATCAGTTGACTGAAACCGAACATTTACTTCAGCTGCGGTTTAAGTCGGCGCTATAATACACGACAAATTTATTATTAAGATCCTGCTTTAATAATACGCTTTTACCGCCATGGTTTTATCTGAACACACCCTCCTTTTTTAAAACTTTGGCGTATTTGAAATCACGAGGCTGAACTCTGTTCTCAGGAGAATCCCATGAAACTGGCTCGTTTTGGTTTACTGGCAGCAACGGCGACACTGGCTGCGTGCAGTCATCTGCCTGAGGGACGATGGCTTGAAAAAGAACCCACTGTCGGCACCAAACCCATGACATTGACCATCCGGGAAGGACGGCTGGCGGCCTATGCTGGCTGCAACCGGATGATGGGATCCGTGGAAATGTCTGGAAACAAACTGGTGGTCGGCAATCTGGCCTCAACACTGATGGCATGCCATGGGCAGGCTGCCGAACGGGAAAGGGCATTACAGCAACTGCTGAGAGATCAGCCCAATGTGAAACAAAGTGATGGCCTGCTGGAACTGAGCACCCCTGCCCAGCGGTATGTATTCACCAAAGAACCGTTTATGGAAGACGGCAAACAGCGTTTTATCTATGTGGCCCCTCAAAAGGCCAAATGCGTGGGCGTCGGCCCCATGGAGTGCCTCCAGATTCGTGAAAGCGAAGACCAGCCCTGGCAGTTGTTTTATGGCAACATCGAAGGGTTTGAGTTTGAGCCTGGTATTGCCTATCGGTTACGAATCCGGGAATTTGATGTGCCCAACCCGCCTGCAGATGCTTCCAGCAAGCGATGGATTCTGGATATGGTGATTGAGCAGAGGGTCGTTAAACCCTGAGTTTTTTCTGTGTATGAACTTGTGTCCGATCTGGGATGATAAAATGGGGCCAGGTGTTTGCCTGGCCAGTTTTGGTTTAGCTACTGTTTTTTACTATTGGTCATCGTATCGTACACACCTGTTCCTAACCGTAGTAAGTCCCCAAAGAGACCTGTTGCTTGGCTGCTACTCGGTAGCAAAGAACAGGCGCTATTGAAAGCCATAGCAGCACTGCCCTTCAAATGCCTCAACGTGTCTATAGGCGCTGTTCAAATTAAATGTTGCTAACATGGTCTATACTCCCTGAGCATGAGAATTGTCGTGTAAAGTGGAGTTCCAGCCATGAAACCTCAGCAATTCCAAGACATCCTGAAGTCCATACCCATGATGTCCCCAGAGCAGATCGGTGTCCTCCATAAAACTCTGCCGCCCTCACCCATTGCCGGTGATGCACAAGGTATTTCCGG
>NZ_JBLYZI010000049.1:0-40764 GCF_057680865.1 Endozoicomonas sp. Z74 | reverse complement strand
GTGGTTAAACCCTGCCACTTTCAAGTAAGTTTTTGGTGGATTATCCACCAAAAATTGCAGGGGCTAGGCTGCTTTTGCGATCCCAAAAGATGAATTTATCAAATAGCTGGGGTTGTTCGCACCTTCCATAGAAAGCCTGTGCTCTTCTATTTTTATGGTAAACGGTAAGCCATAAAGTTTGATGATTTGCTTTTCTACAGCAGTCAATAACTGCTTCGAGCAGCCTGGAGCCAATACCCTGACCTGTAAAGGGCTCTTGTATATACAGCCTGTCCAGCTCCGGGGAGGGTTTTGAAGTTATTGGACACTTGGCAGACAGGTCCAGAGAAGCAAAACCTGTCAGATTTTCGTGATGCTCTGCAACAATATATTTATAGTGTTCAGATCTTATCTTTTTTGAAATAGCGTCTTCTGTAAACTCTTTGAGAACATAGTGAGAAATACTTTGATTGATGCCATCAAGGGCATAATTATGCAACCAGACCTGGATAGACAGTGCAGCAATATTGGCGCTGTCTTGTAACGTAGCGAATCGGATCATGAGTGGTACTACTTGTTGTTGGCATTGGGCGCACTCTCAGGACGCCACTGACTGGGCATAATGAACTTCCCATTTACTGCAATAATATCCGGTGTTGGGGCTGAGAATCTACATTTCCATAATCGCCACTCATGACCCGTAACCAGTCCTATGAACAGCAAGTCCGTTGATAAAACTCACTGCCTCCATCAGGTTGCTTGAAACAGTAGAATACTCTCCGGCTCTGCCGGGGATACTTGTATAGGTTATACCGAGGCTTCGGTAGCGGATCTTGTGAGCCATTCACCATTTTCCCTCACCCCAGCCCTCTCCCAGGGGGAGAGGGGGAGTTGGCGGTGTACACTTTTAAACGCCTCCCCCACTTTCGCTGTCAGTAAGACCCCAACAGGAAGAGCCCTTACTCTCTTCTGACACGAAAAGCATGAATAGATATAATAATGTCCATAATTTGGAATAAATCGATAAAAAAGCTATTATTGTATCTAATATTTCTTTTGTCTGGAGTTCTCGTTATGGCTCTGATCTCCCTTTTGACGGCATCGGATGCCCAGCAATTGATGGCGGAGGCGCTGAGAGCCCGACGCAAACAGAGAAAACTGTCCCGCAGGGCTCTGGCCGAGATCAGCACGGTTCCCGAAGCCACCATCAAGAAGTTTGAGACCTGCTTTCAGATTTCTTTCCGACAGTTTCTTTTGTTATGGCAATCCCTGGGGAACCTTCAGGATCTTGCCGATCTGGCCCGACAGATGGAGCAGAACTCCCTGGGTCGGCACCCCCAAACCATTAGTGATGTACTAAAGGATGAAAAGGAATGATGCAACGGGTACGGCATTTGAACGTTCACCGCCGCCTGTCCAATGGCAGTCTGGTGCCTGTAGGGCAGCTGGCCCAAAATGCCAGAGGCGTGTTTTTTCAATACGATAGCGCCTATCTTGAACAGTTCCATAGCCTTTCGCCTTTCTCAGTCCCCTTTGATTCGGCTCTTCTGAAAGCGCCACTGCACCCCCACAGTGGTTTACATGGCCTCTTTTCTGACTCACTACCCGACGGCTGGGGCATGCTATTAATGAACCGGGTGTTCCGTCAGAGGGGCATTTCTCCCCATGAAATAACGGCAATGGACCGACTGGCGTATATAGGAGGTCGAGGCACTGGCGCGCTGGAGTATATTCCGGCCATGGGTTATGAAGAGGCTAGTCGCCTGGTTGAGCTCGGAAAGCTGGGTGAACAGGCCGCCCAGTTATTTGAGGGACAAACGGAAGAAGTCCTCGGGGCTCTCGCTAATGCGGGTGGTTCTGCAGGTGCTCGTCCCAAAGCCCTGATATGGCTTAATTCCGGGTCATCAAAGCAGGCATCAACGGTCTGGAGTTCTGAGCGACAAGCGCCATGGCTGATTAAATTTACTTCTGGTAATTTGCCCCTAGGCCATGACGAAGGGCGCTGTGAAGCGTCCTGGTTGTCCATGGCTGAAGCATGTGGCATTGATGTGCCACAGTGGCGTCTGTTTTCTCAGGCTAACGGGCGCTGCTGGCTTGGAATGAAGCGGTTTGATTGTGTCCATGGCTTGCCTCAGGGGCGGGTTCACATGCATTCTCTATGTGGCCTACTGGATGCAAACTTCCGCGAGCCATCCATGGACTACGAAGACCTGATCAAGGCAAGTCAGGTATTATGTCAGAGCCCTGCGGTTGGCAAGATCCAGTTCAAAAGAGCGATGTTCAACCTGTTTTCCGTGAATCAGGATGATCATACCCGGAACTGGTCGTTCCTGATGTCGGACAGCGGCCAATGGCAACCTTCACCATTTTACGATATCACGTTCAGCCCGACCCCTTTTAATGAACATTCCCTGTCCTTTGGAGGGTACGGTTCTCACCCCCCTCTGAAAGTCGTTCAAAAACTCGCATCTCTGGCGAATTACCGCTCCTGGAAAGAGGCGAGGGCAGACTTGGAGAGCATCTGTGAGGCTCTGAGCCGCTGGGAAGCGCTTGCAGCAGATCTGGACGTTTCATCAGGGCATATTAAAGGCATCCGTAAGAAACTGGATGCGGTTTATCAGGAAAATAAAAGGTTATTGGGAAAGTAAACCTACTTTCTTTCAATGCAATAAAGGGAGCCTCTGAAAATCAGTGGATCACCGTGGGACAACCACACCGGCCTTTTTACTACCCCTGACGAGGCATATACCCCCGATAGCCTGTCACAGTTTTAATAACCTTTTATCGTTTACAAGCTGCTGTTTCACAACGTTTTTCATAAGTCATACAAGTTTGAAATCAACTCACTGAAGATTCAGAAAATATTGATCTAAATCAATCGAATATTCTGAAAAAGGCAGGTGATTTCTCCACTTTTTGAGGTAACATGCGCCTCGTTCATTCCGGCGTCACACAGTCTATTTCTGACCTTGTAACCCTCCCTGGAAACAGAGGCGTCGCCAGGTCAAAAGTGGACTATTCTGGTCAACAAAATGACCCGTCCCTCCGGGTTATGGCCTGGACGCTGGTTCTGAACACCCGTTAATGATTCATCCCTCCCAATTCCCTCTGACGGAGAAAACTGCAGTGAGAAAGACCAAGATCGTCTGCACCATTGGCCCTAAAACCGAATCCATCGAAATGCTGACCAAGCTGGTAGAGTGCGGCATGAATGTGATGCGGCTGAATTTCTCCCATGGTGATTTTGACGAGCATGGCGCCCGCATTGCCAGCATTCGTGAAGTCATGGCTAAAACCGGTAAGAAGGTTGCCATTCTTCTGGACACCAAAGGCCCGGAAATCCGTACTGTTCGCCTGGCGGATGGCAAAGATGTGATGCTGACCATGGGTCAGGACTTCACACTGACCACCGACACCTCCGTGATTGGCGACAACACCCGTGTAGCAGTGACCTACCCGGGTCTGGCGGAAGACCTCAAGCCAGGCAACACCGTTCTGTTGGACGACGGCCTGATCGAACTGACGGTCAAAACCGTCAAGGACAACGAAATTGTCTGTGAAGTTAAGAACAGTGGCGAACTGGGTGAAAACAAAGGGGTTAACCTTCCAGGTGTAAAAGTCAACCTGCCGGCTCTGTCCGAAAAAGACAAGGCAGACCTGGTGTTTGGTTGCCAGCAGGGTGTTGACTTTGTAGCCGCCTCCTTTATCCGTAAAGCCAGCGATGTTCGCGAAATCCGTGAACTGCTGGACGCCAACGGCGGTGAAGGCATCCAGATCATCTCCAAGATCGAGAACCAGGAAGGCGTTGATAACTTTGAAGCGATCCTGGCCGTGTCCGATGGCATCATGGTTGCCCGTGGCGACCTGGGTGTTGAGATCCCTGTAGACCAGGTAATCTTTGCCCAGAAGATGATGATCAGCAAGTGTAATGAAGCTCGCAAGCCGGTTATCACTGCTACCCAGATGCTGGACTCCATGATTAAAAACCCTCGTCCTACCCGTGCGGAAGCCGGCGACGTGGCCAATGCGATCCTGGATGGTACCGATGCAGTTATGCTGTCCGGTGAAAGTGCCAAGGGCAAGTACCCGGCCGAAGCCGTCAGTGTCATGTCCACCATCTGCGAAAGCACTGATAACAACATGGACCTCAAGGTTGAAGAGTTCGATGTTGAGATCGACAGCAGCCGCAGCATCACTCAGGCGGTCTGCCGCGGTGCCGTGAAGACCTCTGATATTCTCGGTGCGAAACTGATCATTGTGGCCACTGAGCAGGGTAAATCCGCCCGCTCTATCCGCAAGTTCTTCCCCAAAGCACCTATTCTGGCCATTACCTCTTCTGAGAAGAGCGCCAACCAGCTTTGCCTGAGCAAAGGCGTGACCACCAGCCTGGTGGAAAAGCAGAAGAACACCGACTGCTTCTATAAGCTGGGCAAAAGCCTGGCGGTTGAACACGGTCTGGTAAAATCCGGTGATGTCGTAGTGATGGTCTCCGGAGCTCTGGTTGAATCCGGTACCACTAATACTGCTTCTGTGCATGTGATCGACTGATCACAGCCTTTGTGGCAATTAAAAGCCGTTGACTCAAACGGTCCTTTTCAATGCAGCCCTATGGGCTGCATTTTTTGTTTGTCGTTATCCCTTCTGCTCACCCCTTCCAGACATTCCGCCACCTTAAGGCTTTTCTCAATACAGTCGAAAAAAATACTGGGGCACAGTGATGGGACCAGAGTATGAAAGGCGCGATCTTTACCGAGTTTCTGGATATGGTGGAAGAGCAATTTTCACCAGAGCTCGTGGAACAAATACTGGAGCAGGCAACCCTGCCGTCCGGTGGTAGCTACACTGCCCTTGGCTCTTATTCCCATCATGAAATTCTCTCTCTGGTCAGTCAGTTAGCCCAGATGACCGGAGCCGAAGCCGAGACACTACAACAGGCCTTTGGCGAATATTTGTTCAATAAGTTTGCCGTGCTTCACAAGCCCTTTATGGAAGGGGCTTCCAGTTCCCTGGATTTTCTTGAAAAAGTGGAATCCTATATCCATGTGGAAGTAAAAAAGCTCTATCCCCAGGCCAGTCCTCCTCAGCTGACCTGCACACGCATCGATAAAAACCGCCTTGAGATGCATTACCAATCACACCGGCCGTTTTCACAGTTGGCTCAGGGATTGATCCAGGGATGTGCCAGCCACTTCGGAGAAGGGATGGTCATCTCCCGGGAGGATCTCCCGGGCTCCGGCCCGGGAACAGAAGCCCGTTTCCACCTGACGATTAAGGATTGATCCCAAATGGCTACTTCACTGTGGGAGAAACGCTATTTACGGGAAAGGCAGGCCCGGCAGGAGGCAGAACAGATTGCAGAAGAAAAGACGCGTGAGCTCTATTATCGAAATCAGGAACTGGCCCAACTCGCTGCCAGCCTCGAGGAAAAGGTCAATGATCGCACGGCCAGATTGAAACGGAATAATCAACGCCTGCTGGAATCACGTAATGCATTGAAAAATCAAAGAAAAAAACTTCAGGAAAGCCATCAGCAGTTATCAGAAAAAGCGCTGGAGCTGGAACATGCCAATCGCCATAAATCTCAGTTTCTCGCCAATATTTCTCACGAACTTCGCACCCCCCTGAACAGTCTGATGATCCTGTCCAGTCTTTTGGTTGATAGCCCGGAAGGGAGCTTGACTGAAGACCAGGAACAATCGGTTCAGATGATCTTTAACAGTGCCAATGAACTTCTTGAGATCATCGAAAGTATTCTGGAAATGTCCAAGGTCGAGGGTGGAGAGCTGAGTATTCATAAAGAGGATGTGCTGCTCAGTGATATCTGGCGAAGTCTCCATGACCAGTTTTCTGCCCTGGGTCGGGAAAAATCCATTGCCTTTGAAGTGGTTTGTTCAACGGATCTGCCAGGGCTGGTCCATGCGGATACGAGAAGGGTCAAGCAAATTCTCAAGAACTTGCTGTCCAATGCGTTTAAATTCACCCCCCATGGCGGCAGTGTCAAACTGTTGATTCACAAGGAAGCCTGGCGGGTGGGCAAAGAGTTTTCTTCCGAAAGTCTGGTGTTTCAGGTTGTAGACACCGGTTGTGGTATTCCTGCCCACCAGCAGGATTCGGTTTTCCAGTTGTTCAGGCAGGGGGATGGCAGTTCGAGCCGTAAATACCGGGGGACCGGACTGGGACTGGCGATGTCAAGAAAGCTGGCCCGATTGATGGAGGGGGATCTCCGTCTGGAAAGCCAGGAGGGCAGGGGATCCACTTTTTCCGTTATTCTGCCCCCGGCCACACTGGTGACCACCTCAGAGCCGGACTCACCCGGAAGCAGCAGCTTTATCATCGTTCAAGAGCAGAGTAGAAACCGGGCATTTCAATCCCAGCAGGTGCTTCTGGTAGATGATGACCTGAGAAACAGCTTTGCTTTGTCGAGATTGCTGGAGGGGCTGGGTTTGAGGGTGCACCTGGCTGAGAGTGGACCGGCAGCCCTGGCCTTTCTGGAGAAGAACCCCGGCATTGACCTGATCCTGCTGGATTTGATGATGCCAGCTATGGACGGTTGCCAGATGCTTGAAATTCTCAGAAGCCGGGTCGAATTCAGAATGATGCCGGTCATTATGCTCACTGCAAGCATGTTGAAGGAAGATGAAATCCGGTGCCGGGCGGCTGGAGCGGATGACTACCTGTGCAAACCCATTGAAATCAGCCTGTTGGTTGATCGCCTGGCGACCTTTCTAAGCAGAGCTCCTTGATTGAGGATCTTCTGATCCCAGGATGCTGGCCAGCTGCTTTGAATCGATATTCCCCCCCGTTGCGATGGCCACTACCGCCTTGTTCCGGAACCGGTCGGGCTCCTGAAGAATTGCCGCCAGGGCAATAGCTCCGCTGGGCTCCAGTAGCAGGTTCATTTCTTCGAAGGCCAGTCTGACGGCCTTGTGAATGAATGCCGGGGAGACAGACATGCCCTTGACCCCCGTATTGAGGACCACTTCCAGATTGGCTTTTCCCGGCTGAAGTGCCATTAAAGCATCACAATCCGTGGGCTGATCACCCTTGGCCCGGCAAAGGCTGCCAGTCTCAATGGATTGCTTCATACCATCAAACCCCGCCGCCTCAATGGCCAATACCTGGGGTGAGTCACGAAAGACCAGGGAGCAACCGGCGACCAGGCTGCCACCGCCCACAGGACAAAGTACCAGGTCAACCCTGTCTTCCCCGGATTTCAGTTGCTTCTCCAGCTCCACCCCAACCGAAGCCTGGCCTTCAATAATAATCGGATCATCAAAGGGGTGGAGCAGGGTTGCACCTGATGACTGGGCAATGGCCCTGGCCATTTGGCTGGCGGCCTCTTCTCTTGAAGGTTCCTGTTCATGGCAGAATGTGATTTTCCCACCGAAGCGCTGGGCGTTGCGTATTTTTTTCCGTGGCGCGTCATGGGGCATAACCAAGGAAACCGGGATATTCAGTTGTTGGCCAGCGGCCGCCAGTCCTGCGGCAAAGTTACCGGAAGAGTAGGCGGTAACGCCTTGTTTTTTTTCATTCTCACTCAGATTGGCCAGGCGATGAAGTGCGCCCCTGAATTTGAAAGCCCCCGTCTTTTGAAGGGATTCCGCTTTCACCAGAACCCGACCCTGTATCCATTGGCTCAGTGACTCCAGCTCGATCAAGGGAGTAACCCGAATAAAGGGGCTGATCTGCTGATAAATCCGGTTCAGGTACTTTTTTTCTGGAAGGGAGTGTGATGCAGCCATTGCCTTTATCTTCACAAACAGTGAGCCCTTTATCAGGCATTCCGTTCAAGATAGACAATGTGAACCAGGGAAGAAGAAAATTATTTTAACATCAGGCGGTTGCCAGCACTTCCTGCAGCATTCCATCGGTCTGACCTTTTGCCATCGTTAATTTCCGTTGAACCCGGTTTTCCAGCATCACGGTATCGTATTCAAGTTGTTCTTTTTCATCTGGCATAAATGAAAGCACTGGGACTTCCTCGGGCCTGTGCTGGAAGTCCGCATTGCTGATCTCCTTATAGTAAGGCTGGCCGGTGATAAAGTTTGTCCATGATTTTTGCTTACCCAGTTTGTCCTGAATAAAATCGTCGGCGTCCCGGGGCGTTTTACACTGCACCGTGGCCTGCCCAATAAAGTCATCTCTCCATTGATACCATGCCTGAAGGGCGGTCTCTGCATCTCCTGGTTGAACGCTTTCGACCACTTTCCCGAAGGCTTCTCCCAACCGCCCGGTCATAGGTAATTTTTTCTGGTGCAAAGCCTCCAGTATTCTTAACTGCTGAAGATAGGCCATAAAGACTTTCTCAAGGTTCATGGTGACCTTCTGTACTTTATTACGAATCTCGGCACGTTCAGCAATGGCCTGATCTTTTGCTTTCAATAAGGTTTCCACGTCCGCCTGGGCATCCTCTCCATAATACCCGCCATGCTTTCCAGTCTTGGCTGCCTTCTTGTCCCTGCCAATGTCAGCAGCAAGGTTCTCTCTGGCCATCAGGCTATGAACAACACCAAAATTGCCTTTTCTGGCTACCCGGCGATCCTTCTGTAACTTGGCACGCTCACTGGCAGGAGAGCCAACGGATATCAGTACCGCATTACTGGCATCGAAATTGAATCCTCTTGAACAGGCATCCGTAGCATTGATAACAACGCCTTTTGCTCTTCCCGGGGTTGTCGCGGTAGCGATGGGCCTGCTGAGAGACTCCACCTGTTCCGCAAAGACCTCATGGTCCGGTTTTTCCAGCAGGTTGGCCAGGGTCAGATAATCGGCTTTACCCCTGAACCCCGGCTGTTTCTCAGAGTACAGCCCCAGAGCATGGTCCAGGGCAAAAACGTCCGCCTGCTCACTGGAGAGAATGATCACGTCCATACCCTGATCAATATAATGCCCGGCCATATTGACCACGTTATCGTAAATTTCGGCCCGGCTCTCAAATACCTGGGGAGGATGTTCCACCAGGTTCAGCTCGTAGGGAGGCTTATAACAGATATTCGTCCGCCCCTCGGGAACCAGGTCATCCAGCATGGTTCCACTGCCATAGGTAGCGGTCAGGGTATACATGGCATGGCCTGCAAAGTTCTCCCTGAAGAACTCCTGGGCTGACGCTGAAGCAATGGTCCTGCTGGGCGGAGCAGGGGGCAACCCATGCATATAAGCCAGATAGTTAGAGGCATTACCAGCGAAAGAGGCATTTCTTACAATTTCAGCGGTTGTCTGGTTAATGGGATAAATTTTAAGTGGGTGGCCCTGTTTCTGGTGCTGATGAATGACCTCGGGCGAGGGATTCTGCACGGCCACCACGGTTTTCCGGGACGGGTTGGCCGGATCTGCCGCTTCATAACCCACCGTGTAGGTTTTCTGTAGCTGGAACTGATGCTTCTTCTGGATAAAGGCATGAAGACTTTCTCTGCGCTCATCCCAGTCTTCCTGCTTCATAGCCTCCACTTTCCTGATTTCAGCCTGATAGTGTTTGATGGCTTTTCCATCAGACTCATCAGAGAGAGCCCCCAGGTCTTGCTTCAGAACCTTGAGCATTTCATTCCGATAGTCTTTCCAGCTCACTTTCTCCTGATGTTCAAGGGCTTCAAAGACCTGGAAATAAGCATGGTACGATTCTGAGCTCCAGTGATCAGACTGCTTGGGGGAGGTTTCTGAGATAATGAGGGCTCCGGAACAGTCCTTATCCTTCACCGTATCGTATTCATCAAAAACAACACTTCTGTTAAAGCCCTCAGTGTACATCTCCAGAACCCGGTCATTGGGACAGCGGGCAATGCCGTCATAGGATCCGTCGTCTTCTTTAAACCGCTCTGCCAGGTCCAGTGTATCCAGTCTGAGTTTATCCCCCATAACCGTTTCTGCTGTTCCAAACACCATGGCCCGTTTTTCTGTGTACTTTTTCATATTGTTCTCAAAGTTGGTGCCAAGCAGATAAACGGAGAAGTTGAATGCTTTACCCCAGGGCCTGAAGTTCTCATAGTCCTGTTGCAACAGAGTTTCATTATTGGTCACAAAGAGAGGGAAATGATCATCCTGTTTACCCAGTTGCTGGGTCAGTATTAGAGCAGGTGTTATATAGGCGGACTTTCCGGATCCAGGTTCGGCTCCTATGGCCTGAGAAGCGGAGGGTGAATTGATGGAAGCGATCAGAGCGGCTACCTGGGAAGGCTTGGGGAGAGCAAGCTGGTGATTCATGGCAAAGACCACATTCACCATGGCCAGCACCTTCAGTTTGTCTTCAATGCTGCCAAGGCTGGTTTCCAGTAAATGTCGGTAGTCAGCAGCAATAGAATCAGTCCCTTTCTCAATGATGTCCTGAGTGTACTGTTGCAACAGTTGAACCTGGCGTTCAATTTCTTTTGGTTGAGTGAGTTGAAGACCATTCTCAGCTTTCAGGTGAGCCAGCTCTGCTTTCAGTTTGGGTATTTCTTTTTGAGTGGAATCGGATTTATCCTGACTTTCCTTCTCCCTGATTTGATTCTGGAGCCTTTCACATTGCTGTTGATCTTTTATTGGCACCAACTCAGAGACACTGGCTACGACATCTTCCGTTTTCAGATGACGGGTGAATTTTTCTCCCATTGTTGTTTTGGCTTTTCTCTGTGTTTTCCGGTTTTTAACAGTATCTGCAAGAGTGGTAACAATAAACTGTTTAAGCTCGTCCAGTTTGCCGTTGCTTGCAAGATCAATGCATAATTGCTGATTTTCACAGGCAATATGCAGGGCGGCTTGTTTCAGGTCCTGCATGGGTAAAAACAGCTTCTGGGATCTTAACTTTGCCAGTTCAGTCATGAATATTTTCATCACTGCTCCAGAAGGGTAGCCTTTTGGACGTTTTTTCATCGCTTTCCAATGATGATCCCTTAAGCTTTCAAGCTCACTTCGATAGCGATAAAGCCTGCCGGTCAGCCTCTCGTTCTTTCTAACTCTGTGCTCTACCTTTAAGCCGGCTCTGCCGCTTTCTTCAGACAGCGGGCCAATTTTAACCCTGCCTCCGCTTTCTGGAAAAGGTGCCAGGTCAGGGTAAAGGTTCACCCCCGCCCACAGGATATTCTCCTTAAGCTCTTCGTAATACTCACTGTATATTTTATAAAAATTGCTTTCATCCATATTTAACCCTTCGAAACGTTCATTCATCAACTTGATGAATGCCTGAACTTCAGGGCTCCTGGCAAGCTCTTCCGCCTTTTTCCGGGCTTTAGCCTTATTTTTCCTGGTTCCCTTTTGCTCAATATTACTAAGGGCTTCTTCATAGGCATCTGCCGTTTGTTCAAAATCATGGATGATCTTTAGCGTTTTATCCAGAGCCTTCACTTTGTCTTCTATCTGCTTCTGTTTTGAATCAAAAACTTGCTTTGCATTCGGTGAGGCGGCTTGACCTCTGTCCAGCATTTCCCAAAGGGCAAAGTCATATTGATTGTTCACTTGAGTGTCCGGCTGGGTAAGGGCTGCTGTTGTATAGCAAAGAGCGTCCAGTTGATCGCCCTCCGGAAGTTCCTGAAATAATTCAGAGCGGGTCATCCGATTGATGCCATCAATGCAGGAATGAGCTGCAGGCCTGTGCCTGGATGTTGAGATGGCTCTCAAGGCAACGGCTTTAGCGGAGCTTAATGCCAGTTTAGAAACCGGGTCGGTATCCTTGTCACCGGCAAGCGCGACGGGCAGTGCCCCGGTTAACTTCGAACACGCCTGCTCAAGCTCTCGGGTTGCAGAGTGACCCTCAGGAACCACATAATCAATATGGCGATTACTGACTTCAACCTGTTCCAGTGCCATATTCGTTGTGGGTTTGCCCTTGACGACAGCCGTGTGCTGACGTGGCTGTATGTTCAATTCATCGGCAGGTGTTCTGACCAGTTTGCCAAGGGCAGCCGCATCAGACCTGGCATCAGTAACCAGCACCTTTTCTGCCGATCGCTTCATTTGATCAAGCTGCAGTCCAAACAACGTGTTAATGTCACAGGGGCTATCCGGATCTTTCATCTGACATATCTGCCCAACCTTTTTTTTATCCAGATATTGATGCTCTATGGATTCACTGGCATCCGAATCTTTGATACCAGGCAGGTTAAGATCACCGGCAGAGCAATCTGTCCGAATCTCACTGAGGGTTCTTTTACGGGATACCTGATCCAGTTTCTCTTCCACTCTGTGCTTTTCTTCATCTTCTTCCTGGTGATGGTGATCATAAAGGTATTGAGTGAGATCGTATTGTGCGCTTTCTGATGAGCGGGTCAGGGCTCCCGCCATGTCGACCTTTTTGCTTTTTCGTGATTTTGAAGGAGACGCTGAGACTTGTCCTTTTTTGATGAAGTAGGCATCGCTCTTTTCCTGCAGTTCCATCTCCGAAGTGACAAAGGTGCTTGGTTTCTCCATTAAAACCGCAGTCTCTCTTTCCAGAAGGCCGTTCCTTAAAAAAGACGCAGAAGGATCATTGATTAGTTTCCGACCAAGGTTTCTCAGGCCTTCCCGGGGATCCCGATGCGCTTTTATATAATTGACCATGTTTTCCCGCCGGCTCTCAAGGCTTGCTCCCTGCATTTCCGACATTCTTCCACCGGGCATATTGATGTGCGTCATATGGCGAACCGGATGTATCAATTTTGCTGCTTCATCCTCGTTGCCATTGGCCGCATCCGTGGCGACTCTGGTCATATAAATGGCCGCATCCAGAGCAACCTTGATTTTCTGGGGGTCAACATAGGGTTGCTTCTTGGCATTGGAAAAGGAGAGCGCCAGCTCAAAGGCCAGAGAGCGCTCTCTGGGGCTCAGGTCTCGATAGCGCTTGAGCAATGCGGTCTCTTCCTGCAAAAGCGCTTTCCAGCGGGCTGCATCCGTTGGGGTGTTCAATCCACAATGCCGCATTCCCGGCCAGGACATGACATTCAACCCGTTGGTTCCAAACAGGTCATTGCTGGCCGATGTACGAATCCGTTCCGGGCGCTGACAGGCTCCGGGTTCTTTGACCATAACCCGGCTTTTCATGGTTCGGGCTACTTTTAAATACTGACCATAAGCCATGTGGGAGTAGTTGCGCCGGAATTCATCAAAGGTCAGAGGTATGATCGAGTCCGTATGATAGTTGTAATTCATGGGTACCCACTGACCGGGGTCATCGGGGTTGCACACGGCAACAGCCTGGTAATCATAGGCTCCATAGCCCCGGGTTGAACCCTGCTCGGTCATTTCCAGATAACCCATTTCACCTAACTCAAAGCGGCTGGCTCGGTTGAATGGGTTGCTACTGTCAGCCTCAGGGTGCCGAAAAGGCTTCAGTACCAGACCGCCTCTGGCAAGATTGTCTCTTATTATTGGAACTGCTTTTTCAGGCGGCGCTGAAAGGACACCTTCATTAGGGTTTCCTGCAGGGTCTTCATAAAAAGCTTCATACTCGTCTGTACAAAGCTCAGTACTGACACTTTCCATGGAAACCAGCAGTTCAAGGTGCTGTTTAAGGGTATCCGTGGTATCAGAGCGGCTTTTGGCACTGATCAGAGCGTCCAGCAGGCGCCTTCCAACCTGGTAGTGCCTTAGGGCACAGGCAGACGTTTCACTGGCTTTATTCATTGCCTGACAATAAGGTGAGCTGCTGTCTCCCTTATCATCCATCCATTGCAGGTTTTTGTGCATCCGTTCTCTGGACAGCAGGGCATTGACGGGGTCTTTCAATTCCGGGAAGTGCTGGTCAACCAGGCCTATGACCACCTTTTCGGTTTCATTGGCCATGGTGGTTATTTTAGGATGGTCTTTGTACATCCCGCTTTCATAGGTTTTGAAATTCAGGCTTGGTTTTGCAATGTATTCTGCTGATACATTTTTTGCCCGGGTTGTACGGTCAAAACGCTCCCGGATGCCATTCAGATCCCCGGCAATTTGCAAAGCCGGATTGGCCAGTTGTGTGTAAGGGTGTTTGCCATAGTTCCAGGAAGGCTCATTAAGCGCGGTTGACTTTTCACCCGCTGACCCCGATTGCCAGAGGTGGGTCATTTTGCGGCTGTAGTCCTGTAGCTGTTTCTGAAAATCGTCCGGTAGCTTGGAAGGTGGATGCTGATAGCTGTAATTCGTTTCTCCCTTGATGACCAGCTCCGGATCACCGTCAGGGCCATTAGACTGCAGGGATAAGTCGGGGACCAGACCGGTAATATTTTCCGTCCACGGAACGTTCTTTTTCTCCGGGGTCATTACACTGTTTGGGTGGCAGTAGTCCTCACGATAACAGACGTAGACTTTTGAGGGATCAGATTCGTCTTGAATCAGGACAAAACCGGCGTAAACATTGTCAAAGCACATGTTTTCCGTGGCATCAGCGCTCTCGTTCATGGTGATGTTAATATCCAGTTCACCGGGCCTGGATGCCTTGTTCTGGGTTTCCCGGGTTCCAGCTATTTTACAGACCTGTCCCAGCTGGTAGCCCTCCACGGGGGTACCTGAAAAGAAAATCTCATGGTATTTTCTGGCGGCCTCTTCACTCACAATAACCGTATGTTGTTTCGGGTCAGGACCGTACTTCATTTGCCCTTTGTGCCAATGGTCGTAAAGGGCATCGTATTTGCGGCGCTTTCGTCGCTGGTTGGCTTCCTGAATCTGCCCCCCGAAGGACTGGACGGTATCCTTGTCTTTTTCAAGGAAATCTTTCCAGGTTTTTGGCTTTTCCTTATAACGTTGTGCTGCAACATCAATTTCAGCGGATACATTCCTGGCGGCGGAAGCGATGTCAGTCTGGACATCGTTTACCAGATCCACCCCCGTATCGACTGCGGTATCGACAGTTAAATCAACATTGATAGCGTAAGAAGCGTCGTCATTCTCAGTTTCTGATGATCGCCTGCTTCCTCCTTTAACCGGCTTTACCTTCGGAAGAGGGTGCACATAATACTGCTCTTTGTCACAGGAAAACCCCTTGTCACCGTCAGTTGGTTTCATGTTCACCAGCTGATCAGCCACTGGAACCCAGGTGGTAAATTCAGGCTCCGGGACAGGATGGGCTGCCTTGTACTTTTGCATTCTGACGGCAGGAGATAGCCATATTGTATCGCCCGTTTCGCTCCCATTACCTTGAGGAACCGGTGATTCAACCTCTGCCGTTTCATACTCATAAAACGGTATTTCAGGTCGAAAGGTTGTCTCTGGCAGTGGTTTTGGGAAAGCTTTTGGGAAAGGTGGCTGAGCCTCCATTTCCAAATCATCTGATTCTGGTGTCGGTAATGGTTCTGTGCGATAAGAAGCTGAACTGACCGCAGGACTTGGCGTATCTCTGTTTACCTTCCCTGGAGGCTTCGTAAACCGTCGTTTTTTCGAGTTATTTTCTTGTTCGGATGGGTCAGGTAAGAGCAGGGGGGCTTTTCTACTTTTTCCTGTGCCGGGTTCAGGCGGTTGAACCGGGGGAAGCGGTTCTTTGAACGACCTTTGATTATTTTTTACAGACTTGCTGGTCATTGATCTGGCAGGAGGCTTGCGACTCTCCATAGACCTGTCAGGAGCTTCTTCCGGTGAAAGTAGTTCAAATTGAAACCGTCCTTTCCCCCGTTGATTCTTTTTTGGCTGGTCTTCGACGTGCGCTGCAGGGGCCGACGATGATGTTTTGGCAGGCTCTCCCGGGGCGAGGTCCAGCCAAATGAGAGAGGGCTTTGGTGCCACAACTGGCACCGGGACACCCAGATCATTCAACGTTCTTTCAATTGCCGTCAGCTTGAGAGTCGCCGTTTCGATACCTTTATTGATTTCCGGTAACTTTTCAGTGAAGCCGGGCTCCACCTCATTGACTTTATTCAGCAACAGGGCATTGAGCTTGTTTTGTTTTTCTCTGTTGGCTTTGAGCTTCTCATCGGGAGGAATAACACTGGTCACTTCTCCACTATCCGCAATGAACACAATGGAAAAGTCACTGAAGTTTTCCAGCTGATCACGATTCTTCATCAAATGCCGGATCACCGGTATGCTGCCGGTCATATCCTTCTGTGCCTGTAATGAAGCTCTCTGGCTATAGGTTTCCCGATAATCCTTCTGTAATTCAGAAGCTTCCAGACTGTATGGGTTAACCATGGGCCTCGGTTCGCTTTTTTGAACCTTCCGCTGCATCACAGGTTTTTGTGGTGGACGGGAAGCGCCTTCCGGGATGAATCGAACCCCATCACCCTGATTCTCCTGTTTCAAAGGAGGGGCTAAATAGTCCTGCTGTTGCTTGAAGAGAGAGGAGAGCCTCTCTTGAGGAGAGGGAGTAGCAGCTGGCATGGTTCATCCCTGAATATGCAGTCCATAAAAGTATAGACGGGATTTTTTATGCCAATAAATTATATAGCCTCCTCATTGGAGGTGCAGCAGGAAGTTGTATGCAGTGAATAGGGGGGGATGAAAAAAGCCCGCTGCCAATGCAGCGAGCCTTACTGATTAAAACAGGAATTTCTAGAATTGGTCCTCTTCGGTAGAACCGGTGAGAGCCGTAACAGAAGACTGGCCACCCTGAATCACCGTGGTCATATCATCAAAATAACCGGTTCCCACTTCCTGCTGGTGCGCCACAAACGTGTACCCTTTTTCAGCGGCAGCAAACTCGGGCTCCTGAACCATTTCCACATAATGCTTCATGCCTTCGCCCTGAGCGTAATTATGGGCCAGCTCGAACATGTTGTACCACATGTTATGGATACCCGCGAGGGTGATGAACTGATACTTGTAGCCCATATCGCTCAGCTCCTGCTGGAACTTGGCGATGGTGGCGTCGTCCAGGTTTTTCTTCCAGTTAAAGGAAGGGGAGCAGTTATAGGCCAGCAACTGATCCGGGTACTCTGCCTTGATGGCTTCTGCAAATTTACGGGCTTCATCCAGGTCTGGCGTGGCGGTTTCGCACCAGAGCAGATCAGCATAAGGCGCATAGGCAAGACCACGGGCAATGGCCTGGTCAATCCCGGCACGGGTACGGAAGAAACCTTCTGAGGTTCTTTCACCGGTCAGGAAGGGGGCATCGTATTCATCACAGTCAGAAGTAATCAGGTCCGCCGCATTGGCATCGGTACGGGCGAGAACGATGGTGGGAACATCGGCCACATCCGCAGCCAGGCGTGCGGCCACCAGCTTCTGAACGGCTTCCTGGGTGGGCACCAGAACCTTGCCTCCCATATGCCCACACTTCTTGACTGAAGCCAGCTGGTCCTCAAAGTGGACGCCAGCAGCACCGGCTTCAATCATGGATTTCATCAGCTCATAGGCGTTGAGCACACCACCAAAACCGGCTTCAGCATCGGCAACAATGGGGGCAAACAGGTCAACATAGCCTTCGTCACCTGGGTTTTTGCCGGCTTTCCATTGAACCTGATCCGCACGACGGAAGCTGTTGTTGATGCGCTTGACCACGGCAGGAACAGAGTCAACCGGGTAGAGTGACTGGTCAGGGTACATGGTGCTGGCGGTGTTGTTGTCTGCAGCTACCTGCCAGCCGGACAGATAAATCGCCTCAATACCGGCTTTAACCTGCTGCACCGCCTGGCCACCGGTCAGGGCTCCGAGACAGTTGACATAGCCTTTTTTGGACTGGTTGCCATAGACCAGATCCCAGAGCTTTTCTGCCCCCTGGCGGGCCACCGTGTTTTCGATTTTAACGGAGCCCCTGAGGCGGACTACGTCTTCTGCCGTGTAGGTGCGTTTGACATTTTTCCAGCGAGGGTTTTCTGCCCAGTCCTTTTCAATACGGGCAATCTCTTCCGCGCGGTTGTATCGAGCCATCTTATTTTCCTCCCCCAGAAAATGAGGTGTTATTTATACGACAGATGATCAGCAAAAACCACAGATTGTTAGCAATATAACATCTCTTGGTCTAAATTCAAACGACTGTTTGATCAACAGAAACCATCCTAAACAGCCCTGTTAAATTCTGGTAATTTATAAGGGTTATCTTGGGTATTAATAAAATGAATATTGCACGTATCGATCTTAACCTGATGGTTTACTTGGATGTCCTGTTGAGGGAGCGCAATGTCACCCGGGCCGCTGAGCAGCTTGGCATTACCCAGCCCGCCATGAGCAATGGGCTCAGGAGACTGAGAGATCTTTTCAATGATCCGCTGCTGGTGCGTACCAGTGAAGGAATGACCCCGACTGAACGGGCATTGGAACTGCAACCCCTGATCTGTGAAGCTTTGTTATCCCTTGAGAAAACCATCCAGCCCAGAGAGGCTTTTGTTCCACAAACCAGTCAGAGAGTGTTCAGAATAATGGCCTCTGACTACGCCGAGTCGACACTCACTCCCCTGGTTCTGAAACAGGTTCGCAGTCTCGCTCCCCATGTCACGCTGGACATACTGACTCCCAGTGATGTGAGCTTTCATGATGTGGAGCAGGGGTGGGTGGATATGGCGATTAACCGTTTTGACAGCCTACCCCAGTCGTTCCATCAGTCCAGACTCTGGCAGGATGATTTTTCCTGTGTGGTCAGCAAAGATCATCCTATTCTCCAGAGCTTCACCCTGGAGGCTTACCTGGAAGCCCGGCATATCTGGGTCAGCAAAACCGGTATGGGCGTCGGGGTCGGCGTCAACCCTGAGGATGTACAACGGCTGGGCTGGGTGGATGAAGCCCTTGCGGCCCTTGGGAAAAAACGAACCATCAGTGTTTTCACCCGGCACTACCAGGTGGCGATGTTGCTCTCGGCCCAGAACGACCTGATTGCTACACTGCCCAGTCGGCTGGCAGCACTTCAACACTATGACCAGTCACTGACCGTAGTGGAACCGCCTTTTGAAATTGCCCCCTTTGATCTGTCCATGGCCTGGAGCCCATTGCTACATCATGACTCTGCACACAGCTGGCTTCGCCAGATCATCAAGTCGGTGGCAGATGGCTGAGGGTATTTTTATCAACCAACGACGAAGCATTATGTGCATGCATGATAACTTGTGATATTTTGATTGTTATTCGATGATAATATGTGATTTAATCTGTTCCGAGGCGCGACTTCTGGTATAAGCGGCTGATAAGACATTGCGCAGTTGTCCCCTGACAGCATAAGAACAAACACCCCTTAACCGGGCACTGGCGGAGACGGAAACGATGGACTGGTTGAACAACCTTGACAGCGATCATTCACTCTATGAGGTGGCAGAGGAATGCCAGAATCATATGGCAGAGTCTTATTATCTGCTTCTTTCAGAGCAGAAACAGGAACAGCTGAAGGACGATTGATAACCATCAGGCCTGCTTGTTGGATATAAAAAAACGCCCCTGGCACCCACAAAAGTTGTCAGGGGCGTTTTTTTATAGTGAGCCATAGCACCATTCACTTGAAAAATACCCACCATAACCCCGGTTGATTGGCTTTACCAACCGGCTTCTATAACATGCCCTGAGCAGTCTGTTTTTTTTACGGTGATTCTTTTTGCCGGTCTTCTCGAGCCTATTCAGGGTGCTGACTGCTTTTTCACCGTTCGTCAGAACTTTTTCAGAGACACTTCCAGAAAAAAGTCCAGGCAGGTAAGGGCCTACGCTGCTAACGACGAAGGGATAATAATGACAAACCAGACAATGAGGTTGCTTTTTCATGGCAGAACTCCCCACAGAACGGGTCCAGAAAGGCGGACTGCAGATAGCCGCTGTCCTTCATGACTTGTTAGAAAATGAGATCATTCCCGGAACCGGGGTCAGTACCGATCATTTCTGGTCTGGACTTGAATCCATTGTTAACAATCTGTCGCCCAGAAACAGGGCACTTCTGGCCAGACGTGATGAGCTCCAAACCCTTATCGATGGCTGGCACCGTGATCATGGCAGCTCTCTGGAAAATCCCGGAGCTTACAAGTCATTCCTTGAGCAAATTGGCTACCTGCTTCCGGAGGGAGAAGACTTCTCTGTTTCTACCCGAAATGTGGATACTGAGATTGCCACCCAGGCCGGGCCCCAACTGGTGGTTCCGGTAATGAATGCCCGTTTTGCCCTGAACGCTGCCAATGCCCGATGGGGCAGTCTTTATGACGCTCTCTACGGCACTGATGCCATTCCGGAGACCGGTGGAGCGGAGCGGGCCGGGGCATACAATCCAACCCGGGGAGCCAGGGTCATTGAGTTTGGCCGGGCACTTCTGGATACCGCAGTTCCTCTCACCACTGGAAGCCACAAAGAGGCCAGCCGTTACCAGGTTCTGGAAGGAAACCTGGCGGTATTATTGAAAGATGGCACCGTTGCCGCCCTGGTCAGCCCGGAAAAGTTTGCAGGCTACACCGGTTCTCCTGAAGACCCATCATCGATTCTGCTGAAAAACAATGGCCTTCATATTGATATTCAGATTGATCCAGAGGGGCTGATTGGCCAGAGTGATACAGCAGGGGTCCAGGACCTGGTGGTGGAAGCGGCGATCACCACCATCATGGACTGTGAAGATTCCATTGCAGCGGTAGACGCTGACGACAAAGTACAGGTTTACCGGAACTGGCTGGGCCTGATGAAAGGGAACCTGGAAGATACGTTCACCAAAGCAGGCAAGTCACTGACCCGCCGGATGAATCCGGACAGGGTTTATACCGCTCCAAAAGGCGGCGAACTGACTTTACCCGGCCGCAGCCTGATGTTTGTCCGGAATGTTGGGCACCTGATGACCACCGATGCGATTCTGGACAGGGAAGGCAATGAAATACCGGAAGGCATCATGGATGGTCTGTTTACCTCCCTGATAGCCCTTCATGACCTCAACAAAAACGGTCGCTTCCAGAACTCCCGTGAGGGCAGTGTTTATATCGTAAAACCCAAAATGCATGGTCCGGAAGAGGTTGAGTTTGCCTGTGACCTGTTCACTGCCATCGAAGAGGTGCTTGGCATGGCGCCAAATACCCTGAAAGTGGGCATTATGGATGAGGAGCGGCGAACCTCCCTTAACCTCAAAGCCTGTATCAGGGCGGCCCGGGAACGGGTGGTCTTTATTAATACCGGCTTCCTGGACCGGACCGGGGATGAGATTCACACCAGCATGGAAGCAGGCCCGGTGGTTCCAAAAGGGCAGATGAAGCAGACCGCCTGGATTAATGCCTATGAAGACAGGAATGTCGACACTGGACTGGCCACTGGACTGCAGGGCAGGGCGCAGATCGGAAAAGGGATGTGGGCCATGCCGGACGAAATGGCTAATATGATGGAGCAGAAAATCGCCCATCCCCTGTCCGGTGCCAACACGGCCTGGGTACCTTCACCTAACGGTGCAACACTGCATGCCACCCATTATCATAAAATCAACGTCATTTCCCGCCAGGATGAACTGGTCAGTCGTGAGCAGGCCAGTATCGATGACATTCTTCAAATTCCTCTGCTGAAAGAGGTATCAGAACTCAGCCCGGAGGCCATCCAGAAGGAGCTGGATAACAATGCCCAGGGAATTCTGGGCTACGTGGTCCGCTGGATTGACCAGGGCGTGGGCTGCTCAAAAGTACCGGATATCAATGATGTGGGACTGATGGAAGATCGTGCAACCCTGCGGATCTCCAGCCAGCACCTGGCCAATTGGCTCCGTCATGGCGTCTGTTCTGAAGAGCAGGTGATGGCCAGCCTGAAAAAAATGGCTGAAGTGGTGGACCGGCAAAATGCCAGCGATCCTCTGTACCGGAATATGGCCACGGACTTTGATAACAGCATCGCTTTTGCCGCAGCCTGCGAACTGGTGTTTGAAGGTTGCCAACAGCCCAATGGTTATACGGAGCCTGTACTGCACAGACGAAGACGGGAATTCAAGTTAAAGCATTCACTTTAACCATTGATTGAAAACAAAAAAGCCCGGTTTATCCGGGCTTTTTTATGATCAAAAATATCCGTTCAGATCGCCCTGGCCTGATCCGCTGCATTACCAATATAGGTGGCAGGTGTCAGTTGTTTCAGTTCGTTCTTGACCGACTCGGGCATCTCAAGTCCTTCAATAAAGGCTGCCAGCGTTTCACGGGTAATACCGTCCTGGCCCCGGGTAAGTGCTTTCAGTTTTTCATAAGGCTGTTCGATACCGTATCGGCGCATGACCGTCTGGATGGGTTCTGCCAGTACCTCCCAGGCATTGTCCAGATCTTCCTCAAGACGGGCAGGGGAGGCTTCCAGCTTGCCAATCCCCTTGAGAGTCGCGGCATAGGCAATCAGACTCTGTCCAAGGCCAACCCCCATGTTTCTCAACACGGTTGAATCGGTCAGGTCGCGCTGCCAGCGGGAAACCGGAAGTTTAACCGCCAGGTGCTGCATAATGGCATTGGCAATGCCCAGGTTACCCTCGGAGTTCTCAAAATCAATGGGGTTGACTTTATGGGGCATAGTGGAAGAGCCCACCTCACCGGCCACGGTTTTCTGTTTGAAATAACCCAGGGAGATGTAACCCCATACATCCCGGTCAAAGTCGATCAGAATGGTATTGAACCGGCAGATAGCGTCGTACAGCTCTGCAATGTAATCATGGGGCTCGATCTGGGTGGTGTAGGGGTTCCACTGCAGCCCCAGACCGGTGATAAACTGCTCAGCATGGTCGGCCCAGTCTATTTCCGGGTAGGCGGACAGGTGAGCATTGTAGTTACCTACGGCACCGTTAATTTTGCCCAGGGGGACAATGCCTTTGACCTGCCGCAACTGGCGCTGGAGTCGATAGGCAACGTTAGCCATCTCTTTGCCCAGGGTGGTTGGCGAGGCCGTCTGTCCATGGGTTCTGGAGAGCATGGGTTGCCCGGCATGGGTTCTGGCCAGACTTTCAATGGCTTCCACAACGTTGACCATGGCAGGTAGCACCACTTCTTCCATGCCGGTTTTCAGCATCAGGCCGTGGGAGAGGTTGTTGATGTCTTCAGACGTGCAGGCAAAGTGGACAAACTCACTGATGGCTGAGAGCTCACTGTTCCCCTGGAACCGCTCTTTAATCAGGTATTCAACCGCTTTTACATCGTGATTGGTGGTTCGTTCAATTTCCTTGACCCGTTGCGCTTCTTCCATGGAAAAATCGCTCACCAGACTTTCCAGAATATCATTGGCCTCTGGGGAGAGGCTGGGAACTTCGGTGATAGCCGGGTGCTTTGCCAGAGCCTGAAGCCAGCGAACTTCAACCGCTACGCGAAAGCGGATCAGCCCATATTCGCTGAAAATGGTCCTTAAGGATTGGGTCTTGTCACCGTAACGGCCATCAATGGGGGAGACGGCGGTCAGTGCATTCAGCTCCATGTTTTCTGCCTTGTACTCAGGGGAAAGGGCGCATCATACCTGAAACGCCTTTCGTTTCGAACCGCCCTTTCCAAGCAGCGCCTAAAGTGGGTGGATAATCAATGGCACCGGGAAATGCCAGTATATACCCGTCGCCTTTCAAGTTGTTACTTTGTTGGCTGCAATCACTCACCCCGGTCACTTGGTTAATCCAAGCTCCCGGGGCTTCGTCCTTTTGCCGCCGCGTAGCAACTTGAAATCCTTTGGGTATAGAAAAAGTAATTACAGACGTTTAAGCCCATCCAGCAGTTTCTTCCGACTGACAAACAAGTGCCAGCGGGTGCCTCCACACTGCCGCCAGAGGGTGGCAGAGCGAATACCGGCCAGCAGAATGGCCCTGATTTTATTGGCATTGGATGGGTTTTGCAGGTGACGCATGTCACCGGACACCTGGATACGGGTTCTGAAGGTGCTGATGGTGTCGAGATAGATGCTGGCCAGGCTGGAGATCACGTTGTCATGGAGCATGCCGAAATGTTCAACCTGCTCTTTGGTCCGCGCCAGGCGCTCACCAATCGTATTTAGCATGCGGCGATTCCGGCTCAGTTTTTTTTCAATATGAATCAGTGCCAGGGCATAACGGATCACATCACCCTGGATAATCTGGCTGTCTCTGCTGAGCACCGCATTCAGGGTTTTCCGGCCGGGCTCAAGGCGGTCAAAACCACCATAAACCTCTGCCACATCCCGTGGCGAAGTCACAAAAATACTGTTGATGGAAGGGCGCAATGCCTCTTCACTCAGCTGCCCGGTCCTGGCCAGTTTTTCCACCAGTCCTGCCGCCTGAAACACGCCGGATAATGCTGCCGCCTGATCCTTTGTAGAATATTGCACCGATGTTTACTCCAGGGTGTTTGTGCCGACGATTTCTTATTAAAGGAGACGCACTGGCTCAGTGCGCCCGGTGGCGGGATTCTATCACACCACCACCCAGGCAGACCTGCTCATCGTAGAAAACCACGGACTGCCCGGGGGTGACAGCCCTCTGGGGCTGGTCAAAAATCACCACGTATTGCCCATGCTCATCCCGGGTCAGCTGACAGTCCTGGTCCTGCTGGCGGTAACGAACTTTGGCTCTTAGCCGGCAGGGGAGGGCAGGCGGTTCTCCGGCGACCCAGTCAATATGGGAGCAGGTCAGGCGTTCGGAAAACAGCAGGGGGTGATCCTTGCCCTGGCCCACCAGAAGCACATTTCTTTCCAGATCTTTTTCCAGAACGTACCAGGGCGCTTCGCTGGCATTTTTCAGGCCGCCAATACCCAGGCCCTGACGCTGGCCGATGGTGTGGTACATCAGACCGGAATGTTCACCGATCACCTCTCCTTCAGTGGTTTCGATGGCACCGGGGCGGGCGGGCAGGTATTGCTTCAGAAAATCCCTGAACCGGCGCTCTCCGATAAAGCAGATACCGGTACTGTCTTTCTTACTGTGGGTGATCAGCCCATGCTCTTCCGCAATCCGGCGGACCTCAGGCTTCTCCAGTTCGCCTACCGGAAACAGGGTGCGGGCAATCTGCGGTTCGCCAACGGCATGAAGGAAGTAGGTCTGGTCCTTATTGCTGTCGACCCCCTTGACCAGCAGTGACCGGCCATCGCGATCCACCTTCCGGCAGTAATGGCCGGTTGCGATAAAGTCAGCCCCCAGTTCCAGGGCATAGTCCAGGAAGGCCTTGAACTTGATTTCCTTGTTGCAGAGGATGTCCGGGTTGGGTGTCCGGCCATTACGGTACTCATTGAGAAAGTGCTCGAAAACATTGTCCCAGTACTCGGCCGCAAAGTTGGCTTTGTGCAGGGGGATGCCCAGCCGGTCGCACACAGCCTGGGCATCGGCAAGGTCTTCCATGGCCGTGCAGTACTCAGTGCCGTCATCCTCTTCCCAGTTCTTCATGAACAACCCTTCGACCTGATACCCCTGTTGCTGCAACAAAAGGGCGGAGACCGACGAGTCAACACCGCCGGACATGCCGACAATGACTTTCTGATCAGAAACGGGTCTGGCCGGAGCGTTTCTGGCCTTGTTCTGGGAGGGGTTCATCATCACTGGAGCGTACTGCCACCTGTAAAAAAAGAGCTGGCTATTCTACCTTCAGGCCGGAATAAGCGCCAGACAGGCTTTATTCAGAAAAGTGTCTGGTAAGGGTAAATCCAGAGTCGGGTTTCGCTTTTGTAACAAAACTACATTTATTCCTGTTCAAGGATGTTATATCTTATACGCGCTTTCACATAACGAGAAACAGCCATTAGCGCGCAATTTAAGCTGTTTGCCGGTTGAAACAGCACTGCAGGTTCAGAATAAGAAGCATTGAACCCGGTTTCATCTGGCAAGACCGACGGCTATTTGCCACAAATAGAGAACGGAGTTGATAATGGGATACCAAAAGATCAAGGTGCCTGCCAGCGGTGACAAAATCACTGTCAATGAGGACCTCTCCCTGAATGTTCCCGATACCCCTGTCATTCCCTACATTGAAGGCGACGGCATTGGCGAAGACGTATCCCCTGCCATGCTGAAGGTAGTGGATGCGGCCGTTGAAAAGGCCTATGGCGGCAGGAGAAAGATCGAATGGATGGAAGTATTCTGTGGCGAAAAAGCCACCCGCGTCTATGACGAAGACACCTGGCTGCCTGCCGAAACCCTGGAGGCCCTGCAGGAATACGTGGTCAGCATCAAAGGACCATTGACTACCCCGGTTGGCGGCGGCATCCGCTCTTTGAATGTGGCCCTGCGCCAGGAACTTGATCTCTTTGCCTGCATCCGCCCTGTACGCTGGTTTAAAGGGGTTCCAAGCCCGGTGAAGGAACCGCACAAAACCGACATGGTCATTTTCCGTGAAAATTCTGAAGACATCTACGCCGGGATTGAGTGGCAGGCGGGCAGTGCTGAAGCAGACAAACTGATCCGCTTCCTGCGGGACGAAATGGGTGTCACCAAAATCCGTTTTGAAAACGAGTGCGGTATTGGCGTCAAGCCAGTGTCCAAAGAAGGCACTGAACGTCTGGTGAAAAAAGCCATTCAGTTCGCCATTGATAATAACCGCAAGTCCGTTACCCTGGTCCACAAGGGTAACATCATGAAATTTACCGAAGGCTCCTTCAAGGACTGGGGTTACCAGACCGCCGTTGAATCCTTCGGTGGCGTGCCCCTGGATGGTGGTCCCTGGCACACCGTCAAGAACCCCAATACCGGTGAAGACATCGTTATCAAGGATGTCATCGCTGACGCCTTCCTGCAGCAGATTCTCCTGCGTCCTGCAGAGTATGACGTCATCGCCACCCTGAACCTGAACGGCGACTATATTTCTGATGCCCTGGCAGCACAGGTGGGTGGTATCGGTATTGCGCCCGGCGCCAACATTGGTGCTCCTACTGCTGTTTTTGAGGCGACCCACGGGACTGCGCCAAAATACGCTGGCCAGGATAAAGTCAATCCGGGTTCCGTCATCCTCTCTGCAGAAATGATGCTGCGCCACCTGAGCTGGAATGATGCGGCCGACCTTATTATCAAGGGTATGGACGGTGCCATCGGTGCCAAAACCGTTACCTATGATTTTGAGCGTCTGATGGAAGGAGCGACTCTGGTGAAGTGCTCTGAGTTTGCGGACGAGATCATCAAGCACATGTAAGTCTGTCGAAAAATACAGCCTTACTGATAACCCGCCTTTATGGGCAGGAGAGCCGGGCCCTTCACTCCGGCTCTCTTTTTTCAATGAGCGAACCCTGTCTTTTTTTACGCCGATTTCTGGTGTCGATTGTATTTCCAGCCAATGCCTGTTTAGAATGAACTCTGGCAGCCAAAAGTTTTGCCAATACTCACTGAATCTGACCGAATTGAATTTAACCGTCAAAAGTCCTGTCTTCGTGCCGACTGATTAACAGTGTTCAGATTTTTTGTGATTGGCGGTACAGATGCTTTTAGCGCCTGAATACAGGCATAAATGATCAATTACAGAGTGAGACACCGCAGATTTGCAGTCACATAACCATGAGTAATCTCGAACTGTTTCGTCTAAGCTTGGAAGGAGAGGGACAGGAACAGGAAGGCGATCTGGAAATTGCCGTTATTCCAGAAAAAACCCGCCTTGCTCCCCCCTCAATGTATCAGGTCTTGCTCCTGAATGATGATTTTACACCAATGGATTTTGTTGTTGAGGTCCTGGAGAAGTTTTTCAGTATGCCAGAGGATCAGGCGACCCAGATTATGCTGACAGTGCACACGCAGGGAAAAGCAATATGTGGTGTCTACAGCAGGGATGTCGCCGAGACCAAGGCTCAGCAAGTTAACGAATATTCCAGAGAAAACCAACATCCCCTGTTGTGCAAGACAGAAAAGGCCGATTAGCGTTTTCAGGGTTACACCATATGCTCAACAAAGACCTCGAATTAACACTTAACAGCGCTTTCAGGGATGCACGGACCAACCGTCATGAATTCATGACAGTTGAGCATCTGCTGCTGGCTCTGCTGGATAATGAATCCGCGTCCAGAGTTCTGGTCGCCTGCGGTATTGATCTCGATAAGTTGCGCAGAGATCTTACCGAGTTTGTCAGTTCCACCACCCCGCTTATTCCTGACCATGACGGTGACCGCGAGACCCAGCCAACACTGGGCTTCCAGCGGGTGCTGCAACGGGCGGTGTTCCATGTACAGAGTTCCGGTAAAAAAGAAGTCACCGGCGCCAATGTACTGGTGGCCATCTTCAGCGAACAGGAAAGTCAGGCAGTGTACTTCCTGAAACAGCAGGATGTGGCCAGGATTGATGTGGTTAACTACATCGCCCATGGCATAGCCAAGACTCCGGGCCATGAGCTGGAGGAGCTGGGGCATGATCTGGCGGATGATATGGAGCCGGAGCCTTCAGGCAGTGCCAGTAAAAACCCTCTGAAGCTTTATGCCACCGATCTCAATGACCAGGCTCGCCTCGGCCGTATAGACCCTCTGGTTGGTCGAGCTGAAGAAGTGGAAAGAGTTTGCCAGATACTGACCCGTCGTCGTAAAAACAACCCGCTTCTGGTGGGGGAGGCGGGTGTCGGAAAAACAGCCATTGCTGAAGGCCTTGCGCGTCGCATTGTCGATGGCGATGTTCCCGAAGTGTTGTCCAAGGCTGTCGTGTACTCCCTGGACCTGGGTTCACTCCTGGCTGGCACCAAGTACCGTGGCGATTTTGAGAAGCGTTTCAAGAAGTTACTGAGCGAACTTAAAAAACTGGATCACGCGATTCTGTTTATCGATGAAATTCATACCATCATCGGGGCGGGTGCTGCTTCCGGTGGGGTGATGGATGCCTCCAACCTGCTTAAGCCGATGTTGACTTCCGGAGAGCTGCGCTGCATTGGCTCAACCACTTTCCAGGAGTTCAGGGGCATTTTTGAGAAAGACCGGGCTCTGGCGCGACGCTTCCAGAAAGTGGACGTTATTGAACCCAATATTGAGGATACTTATGAAATCCTCAAAGGTCTGAAAAAGAAATTTGAAGAGCATCATGACATCGAGTACCAGGATGATGCCCTGAAAGCCGCTGCAGAACTGGCAGACCGCTACATTAATGACCGGCACATGCCTGACAAGGCCATTGACGTTATTGATGAAGCCGGTGCTTATCAACGGCTGCAGCCGGAAGAAGAGCGCAAGAAAACCATCGAGGTGGACGATGTGGAAAGCATCGTGGCCAAGATTGCCCGGATTCCACCCAAATCCGTTTCCTCTTCTGATAAAGAGTTGCTTGGCAAGCTGGAACGTAACCTGAAAATGGTGGTGTTCGGCCAGAACGAAGCCATCAGTTCACTGTCAACGGCCATTAAACTCTCCAGAGCGGGCTTGAAAGCACCGGAAAAACCGGTGGGTTCCTTCCTCTTCTCCGGCCCTACCGGTGTGGGTAAAACCGAAGTGTGTCGGCAGCTGGCCAAAGCCCTGGGTATTGAGCTGGTTCGATTTGACATGTCGGAGTACATGGAAGCCCATACGGTTTCCCGCCTGATTGGTGCACCTCCCGGTTATGTGGGCTTTGACCAGGGTGGTCTGCTGACTGAGGCGATCAATAAGACACCTCACTGCGTCCTTCTGCTCGATGAAATTGAAAAAGGGCATTCCGATGTATTCAACCTGCTGCTGCAGGTGATGGATCACGGTACTCTCACCGACAACAATGGTCGTAAGGCGGACTTCCGCAATGTGATACTGATCATGACCACCAATGCCGGTGCGGAAACCATGACCCGAAGCTCTATCGGTTTCCTTGAGCAGGATCACACCACCGATGGCACCGAAGCCATCAAGAAAACCTTTACTCCCGAGTTCCGTAACCGGCTGGATGCCATCATCCCATTTGCGGCATTGAATGATGAAATCATCAAGCACGTCGTGGACAAGTTCCTGACAGAAATGCAGGCTCAACTGGATGAAAAGCGGGTTCAGGTGGATGTGGATGACAAGGCCAGGGCCTGGCTGTCTGAGAAAGGGTTTGACCGGCAAATGGGTGCCCGGCCCATGGGCAGAGTGATTCAGGAACACCTGAAGAAGCCCATGGCGGAGCAAATTCTGTTCGGGAAGCTGGCCGAAAATGGCGGTACGGTTAAAGTTACCGTCAGAAAGGGTGAGCTCCACCTGAAGTTCGAGGCAGCCAGAAGCCGCACTTCCGATCTGGAAGCAGTGGACGGTGAGGCAGGCTAGGGAAAGGGAAGAGCAGGGGCGCTAAGCCCCTCTCAACGGGAACGGTAGGTGATGCGACCCTTGGTCAGATCATAGGGAGTCAGTTCTACCTTGACCTTGTCACCGGTGAGGATGCGGATGTAGTTCTTACGCATCTTGCCGGAAATATGAGCGGTCACAACGTGGCCGTTTTCCAGCTCCACACGAAACATGGTATTGGGCAGGGTATCAATAACTACCCCTTCCATTTCAAGACTTTCTTCTTTTGCCATTCAATAACACCTTCAGAAGGTTAGTAAGGCCGGATTTAAATTCGCAGGGCATTCTGCCTGAAAACCCATCGTAAAGCAAAGAGCAACGACGGCCAGTGCAAAAAGTACCGGTGCTTAACCTGGCTTATTGCAGGCGGGTCCAGCGCTGGTTAATGTACAACTCTACGGGGCGATATTCGATTTTGTAATTCATCTTACGACAATTACGTATCCAGTAACCCAGGTGTAAAAACTCCCCCCCAAGACGCCGGGCCTCATGGATCAGCCAGAGGATACAATACCGCCCGAGACTTCTGCGGCTGTGATCCGGATCATAAAACGTATAAATAGCCGACAAGCCACTCTGAAGAGAGTCCACTACCGAGACCGCCAGCAGACGATTCTCAAGACGAAATTCATAAAAGTGAGTAAATTCGGGGCTTTCCACCAGAAAGACAGAAAACTGCTCAATGGATGCGGGATACATATCACCGTCAGGGTGACACTGGTTGATGTATCGCTCATAGAGCCGGTAGTACTCATCGGTATAGGCAGCACGGCTTCGAGTGACCTGCAGATCCGAGTTGCGGTTCCACGCCCTTCGCTGTGAGCGGCGCATGACAAATGCCTTCACTGGCACCCGTGCCGGTATGCAGGCCCGACAATGGCTGCAGTGGGGACGGTAAATATGACGGCCACTGCGACGAAAACCGAGTTCTGCAAGATCGCTGTAGACGACCTGGTTCAGGGCTACATCCGGATCCATGAACAGGGTCGTTGCCTGTTCTTCCGGCAAGTAGCTGCACTCGTGGGGTTGCGTGGCATAAAATTTCAGGTCTTTATGCAGACTCATGGTGACTGGTCATTCCATTGCCATTCCTGTTTCCAGTGTGCACCGGATGGCGGGTTCGGGCAATAGCGATCAAGGCATTCCATAAACTCCTCCCTCGGCATCAGCCAGGCCCCCAGAGACTCAAGGTGTGCACTGTATACCTGGCAGTCACAGAGCTTAAAATCCCAGTCAGCCAGCTGCCGTGAAAGTGCTGTCATGGCAATTTTAGAGGTATTACTTTCCCGGCTGAACATGGACTCACCAAAAAACACCTGCCCAATGGCAATGCCATACAGGCCGCCGACCAAACCCTCCGGGCTCCAGACCTCAACGGAATGGGCATGCCCCGCAGCGTGCATGGACTGGTAAGCATCCAGCATATCACCGGTTATCCAGGTCCCTTCTGCATCCTGGCGAAGCTCGGCACAAGAGCGGATAACGCCGGAAAAATCATGGTCAAGGGTGACCCGGTAGTGCTGTTTACGTAATAACTTTTTCAACGACCTGGACAGATGAAGCTCTCCAGGACGAAACACCATTCGCGGAGAAGGGCTCCACCATAAAACAGGATCACCCTCATTGAACCAGGGAAAAATACCCCGCCGATAGGCCTTCAGCAATGTGTTCACCTCCAGATTTCCGCCCACGGCCAACAGACCATTGGGTTGCTCCAGGGCCTGTTCTGTACAGGGAAACTCAACGGCAGAGTCTTCCAGCAGGGTAATGATCTTTTCCATGGGCGGTTGATTACCTTCCTGATATAAACAAAGACACCTTTATAAACCGGGCTACCTTGGCCATTTCGGTCGCTTTCAGGGTGTGGTGGCAAATACGTGGTTTATCCAATTGGCTTACTACCCTCAAATGGCTATCGTCCTGATTTGAATATTATCAATGACAGGCAGGAGAAGTCAGTGTCACTGTTACTGGACCTAAAACCCGCAGCCCTCTGGCAGCACTTCCAGAGTCTCTGCGACATCCCAAGGCCATCCAGGCACGAAACCGCTGTTTGCCAGTTTATCAAGCAATTTGCCGATGACCTCGGGCTTGCAGCACAGGTGGACGGGGCTGGAAACCTGATTATCCGTAAACCAGCCACCCCCGGGATGGAAGACCGGGAAGGCATTATCCTCCAGGCGCATCTGGATATGGTGCCCCAGAAAAATGCCGATACGGAACACGATTTTACCACCGATAAAATACGCCCCATGATCGACGGTGAGTGGGTCACCGCCCAGGGAACCACCCTTGGGGCTGACAATGGTATCGGGGTTGCGGCTGCCATGGCGGTTCTTGAAGCCACCGATATTCCCCACGGCCCTCTGGAAGTGTTGCTGACCATCGATGAAGAGAGTGGCATGACCGGTGCCAAGGGGTTGAAACCCGGACTGCTGGAAGGGCGCATTCTCCTGAACCTGGACTCCGAACGGGAAGGGGAGCTATGCGTGGGTTGTGCCGGTGGCATGGATGTGGTGGTAGAGCATACCTATCAGCCAGAAGCGATCGGTGAAGGCTTCTCCTTCTTTAAGGTGGCCCTGACAGGCCTTAAGGGGGGACACTCAGGACAGGACATCAACCGCCAGCTGGGTAATGCCAACAAACTGATGGCACGACTGTTGAAAGCCCTTGAACAGGAAGGGGTTCGTCTTGCCAGCCTGAAAGGAGGCACTCTTCGCAACGCCATTCCCCGGGAAGCTTTCGCTGAACTGGCGGTACCAGCAGGAGCAGAGGACAGCGTCAGTTGCATCATCGATGAGCATCAACAGCAATTTCAGACAGAGCTGTCGGAAGTGGAGCCCGACCTGGCTCTGAGTCTTTCAGCCCTGAAACAACCTGTTCAGCAAGTCATGCCTGCGGCACTTCAACAGCAATGGCTCAATGCCATTCATGCCGCTCCCTGCGGTGTTGCCCGGATGAGCACCAGCGTGAAAGGAGTGGTTGAAACCTCCAATAACCTGGCGGTTGTTCGTATGGCTGAAGGGGAGATCCAGGTTTACAACATGGTCAGAAGCCTCGTGGACAGTGCCCGGGAAGATCATGCCGAAGCCATTGCCGGACTTTACTCTCTGCTGGGAGCCCAGGTAACCAAACAGGGGGCCTACCCGGGCTGGAAGCCCAATATGGAATCCACCATTCTGAACACCATGGTGGCCAGCCACCTGCAGGTATTCGGCAGTGAACCGGAGATCAAAGTCATTCATGCGGGCCTGGAGTGCGGTCTGCTGGGCAGTGCCTATCCCCGCTGGGATATGATCTCTTTTGGGCCCACTATCCGTTTCCCTCACTCTCCTGATGAAAAAGTGCATATCGAAGCAGTGGGTAATTTCTGGAACTACCTTCAGCATATCCTTGGCCACGCACCCGAGAAATATGCTTGAGCTGACGACTGAATAGCGGTTGTCAGGCAAGGTAAAAGGGGGCTGCACAGGTTAGCCTCCTTTTCTTGTGAACAGAGCACAGACCTCTTCAGGGATGTTTTTTTTCAATAACCGGCCTTTAAATGATGATTTTTTGCCCTTAACCCTTTCCTTATCCGTCGTTATGTAATAGAATTCGCGTCCTAGTCTACTGACAGTCTGCTTTTCACCAGCCGGTTTAATGAAGAACAATTCAACTCTTCTTAATTTTTCCATCACTCCAGTGCGGATCGTTAGCGCTGGTGGAAGCCATTTCCCCAACTTTATCCAATAACACTCCCCGGAGGTAATCGCATCTATGGGTACCCTGAGCATGGGCGGCAGCTTTGATACCAACAACGAAATGGAAATCGTTGAACAGCAGCGCCTGGCGGCTCTCATTGAAATTACAGAGCAACACAACAAGGAAGTCAGCCAACTGAAGTCCCGACTGGAGACGGCAGAACAGAAAGCCGAGAAAGCCGGTTCACAGCTGAAAAACATGGAAAATGAACTGAAGACTCTGCGGGCCAGCAACCCTGACCGCATGAAAAAGCAGATCAAGCGTCTTCAGGAACAGAATCGCGCCCTGACCGGAGAGAACACCGGCCTCAAGAGCAAGCAGAAGCAGCTGACCCAACAGCTGAACACTGCCAACCAGGAGCTTGAACAGCTCAAAGCGGAAGAAAAAGAGGCCGAAGCCGAAGAGACCAAGAAGTAACCGGCTACTGGTTACTCCAATAGCTTCTGGCTGTGCAGTCAGTAGACGTCGGCGGTTGCCCAAACCCATGCATTGGGTGACTGCCTGATCGCTCTCCTGATTTATTACTGTATGGCCTTTGCCTCTCCTTTCTCCTGCTCCGATCACTTTTTCCATATTCCAGCCCTTGCACTCAATCCAGACGATGAGCGGCTGTTTTTCTGCACAAATTTGATTAGACTGAAAGCACTAATACCCTGTAAATACCGACGGGAGAAGTGCCGTGAACGAATGGAGTCAGTGCCAGTACGATCAGATCGAGCATATTGAAAAGTCCTTTGCTTTCAAAAAATACTCAAGGGCGCTGGCTTTCTGCAACGCGGTGGCCGGGTTGGCGGAAACCCATGTACATCATCCAAGAATGGTGATTGAGTGGGGTAAAGTGACCGTTGCCTGGGGAACCCATCAATCAGAAGAGGGCAGCGGTGTGCTGGACAAAGACCGGTTTATGGCAAAACAGTGCGACTCGCTGTATGAGCTGGTAAATCAACCAGTGGGTTGACATAGCCTCGCAAAGAACCGGAAGTGGAAATAAGCGACTGGTCGCAACCAGTCGCCAGAGTCAAAGGGGAGAGTTGCCCCTTAATTCGGGAACAGCTCACTGAGTTTGGTGGCCAGCATCATATTGCCTTCAGCGCGAAGTTTCCCCATCATAAAGGCCTGCATTCCGTCCATCTCCCCGGACATCACGCCAACCATGGTGTCACTGTCCATAATCAGGGTCACACTGGGGTCATCGTGTGCTCCTTCAACAATGTCAAAAGCGCCATCTTTGATGACAAGGTGGTAAGTCTCTCCATCCTCAATATCAAACTGGAACACCTCATCCAGACCGGCAGCTGCATCGGCGTTGAATCGGCTTTTCATGGAATCAATGATTTCTGCAACGGTTGCCATTCTTTCTATCCTGTTGTTGTCGTTAGCAAAACGAATGCGTCTCTAGCAGCCTGTCAGACTTACGACAATTTCGGCCTAAAATCCAGAAAGAACGGCCAAATCTTTCGATGAATTCGATTAAATAGGTCCACTATTCGCACGAATCCATCGAAAGATTTGACTCGCTCTACTGAATTTTATGCTCGAAAGCATAAGTCCGACAGGCTGCCAGGGGACTGGAGTGCAGATTATGAGTATTGACCGCAACTGTCAATCAATTCATACAACTGTTTGAATGCAATTTACTCACGTCTTGCCGTTATCCATCCTCCAATAAAGACACAAATCGGTTATTCTATAGGGCTGCGTTCACTGACAAATACAATTTACAGGCAGGGCTTAGAGGAACGGTGCTCTGTCTGCCCTGAAAATCCTCCGGAGGTTCCATTGGAGTACTTTGCTGATTTCTTTCTCTTTCTGGCCAAGACAGTGACCCTGGTGGGTAGCCTGGTTGTCCTGGTAGCACTGATCACCGCCATAGGCCACAAAGCCAAGAAGATGCACAAGGGGCACTTGGAGATCACCCGCCTGAATGAGCATTACCAGCAGCTCAAGGATGAGTTGAAACATGCGCTGCTGGACAAAGCCCAGCTCAAGAAGCTGGCCAAGGCCGATAAGGACAAGGCCAAACAGGAAAAAAAAGCCAGCAAATCAAAAGAGACGGAGCAGGAGCGCAAGCCCCGGGTCTACATCATGGATTTCCATGGGGATATCAAAGCTTCGGCAACCCGCTCACTGCGAGAAGAGATCACCGCAGTACTGTCCATGGCGGAACCGGAAAAAGACGAAGTTGTGGTGCGCCTGGAGAGTGGCGGTGGGCTTGTCCATTCTTACGGCCTGGCCTCATCCCAACTGAAGCGCATCCGGGATAAAGGTATCCGGTTAACGGTTACCGTGGATAAAGTCGCCGCCAGCGGCGGATACATGATGGCCTGCACTGCGGATCATATTATTGCTGCCCCCTTTGCGGTGCTGGGCTCCATTGGTGTTATGGCGCAGTTGCCCAATGTTAACCGGCTGTTGAAGAAGCACGAAATTGATATTGAGCTGCACACTGCCGGAGAGTACAAACGAACCTTGACCGTTTTGGGAGAAAACACAGAGAAGGGCCGCCAGAAGTTCAAACAGGACATGGAAGACACCCACGAACTGTTCAAAGAGTTTGTTAAAGCCGAACGGGACTACCTGGATATTGACCAGGTTTCAACCGGTGAAATCTGGTATGGCCAGAAGGCACTGGAACTGAAACTCATTGATGAAATCAGCACCAGTGATGAGTATATTTACCGGAAGGTGGAGGAATCAGACTTGGTTCAGGTACAGTATGTCATGAAAAAAGGAGTGGCTGACAAACTGGGGCTGGCTGCGGAATCCGCCCTGGACAACACCTTGATGAAGTGGTGGGAGCGCTTGAACACCAGCCGCTTTTTTTCCTGAGAACAGTTAAGTTCTCAACCCATTGGGCGGGAGTCCTTTCTTCAAGAGAGCATCACTCCCGCACACCCAATCAGTCTCTCCTCAGTCGCTCAGAAATCGCAATGGGCGACTCAAACCGAAACACCACGATGTAGGACGAAACAATCAAAGTCATGATGGCCGTTGCCTGAATGACATGAGAGGCGATTTCTCCGATCAGATACTGACTGCTGGCCAGGGCGGCAATCAAGATTGAAAACTCACTGGTCTGGCCCAGGCGAAATCCAACTTCCCAGGCCGTGGATCGGCTTTCACTGACCCCCCGGAGTAACAGACCGAAAACAATCGGTTTCAAAACGATCACTACCCCTGTCATCACCAGGGCAGGTACCAGCACACTTGTCAGCAGATCCAGGTTGAAGCTGGCACCAATAGAGAAGAAAAACAGCACCAGGAAAAAGTCTCTCAGAGGCTTGAGGTTGATGGCGATGTATTGGGAAATAGGGCTGGTGGCAATACTGATTCCTGCAATAAAAGCCCCGATTTCATAAGAGAGGTTCATGCTATAAGCCAGTTCGGCAAAGCCCAGGCACCAGCCCAGAGCCAGCAGAAAAAGGTATTCATGAAACCGGTCAAACCGTGCCATCAATGGCAGCAGGATGTATTTAACCGTCAGGATGGCGGTGATAATCATCAATGGCAATGCCATCAGAGCCATTATCAGATCACTGTAACTGCGGGTGTGGGAGGGCTCAAAATTGTAGAGCAGCAGGAGGGCAAGAATGGCAAAAAGATCCTGAAGCAACAGCAGGCTGACCAGCAGTTCTCCGGTATGCTTGTGATGCAAAACAGTGGTCGGCAGGAGCTTGATGCCAATAATGGTGCTGGAAAACATCAGGGTGGCACCGGTAATAATGGCCTCCTGTTGATTGAAACCAAAAGCCAGCCCCATCCCGTATCCCGCCAGAGAAAAAAGGAATGAACTGAGCAATCCGACGGTGGCGGTTTTTTTCAACAAATTGCCCAGATGGCCCGGCTGCATATCCAGCCCCAACAGAAAAAGCAGAAAGATAATGCCCGCATGGGAGATATCATTGAGCAGCTTGGTGTCATTGACCATTTCCAGGCCATAGGGACCAAACAGAGCCCCCAGCAGAATATAGGCAACCAGCAAGGGCTGGCGGGTGAACAGAGCCCCCGTTGCCAGGACCGCAGCGCCACTGAAAATCAGAAAAAAAGAGAAGAGCAGGGAACCACTTTCCATTGAACAGGCTCGTTTTGATGACCATTAATACTCTACTTTACCGGCCTCACCATCCGCTTCCAGAACAGTGCAACCAATAACGCAGCAATCATGTTGTTATAATTCTGACTTTTCAAAGAAAAAGCACAACCAGAAAAGAGTATAACCAAGCTTTATGACTTGTTGTAATGGAGAGAGTGGTATTCAATGAAAAGCCCCCGTCAGTCAGGGGGCCATATTTACTTCCTGGTTCCAACGCTCAGAACATCTCCAGGGTCCGGGTGAGCTGCATTTTCAGCTCATATTCCTTCAGAAGACTTAAAGGCCATGGCGAAAACGAAGCACTGTCGCCCCGGAATCCGCCCCGGACTGATAAGTCCTGCTGAAAGTATCCAGGGCCTTGAGGGCATAGGCAGGGTTCTGATCTTCCCTGAGCAGGAAGCTGTTGAAACCGCATCTCGCCATATAAAACAGTTGATCCACTAATACATCACCCACCGCCCTGATTTCCCCCCGGTATTGATAGCGCTCCTTGAGGAGGCGGGCGATAGAGAAGCCACGGCCATCAGAAAAGATCGGAAAATGAACGGCAATCACTTCAAATTGATGAAGTACTTCCGCACAGCTTTCTGGCTCATCGTCACAGTCAAACCACAGTCCAACAACACCGTTGTGATGACGATTTGCCTCTACAGCCTGCTGGAATGCAGAAGCGGGCAGGAGAAGGTTGCCTTCAGGGAGCGCTTTTTTTTCCAAATAAAGAGAGAGCGCTTCTTTATCCAGAAGAAGAAAGCCATCATCCACCATTTCCCGGTTCTTAAGCAGCCTTGGCATAGACTTTCTCCTTAAAGGGTTGCACACCCACTCGTCGGCAGGTATCGATAAAGCGCTCATCAGGGTTGCGAAGATCAATGTAAGTCTGGAGTATTTTTCCAATGACTTCGGGCACTTCATCCATTTTGAATGAGGGGCCGATGATTTTACCCAGGGACGCGTCGTGCCCGGAATTTCCACCCACCTGAATCTGGTAATACTCCTCACCTTTGCGATCCACACCCAGAATGCCAATATGCCCCACATGGTGGTGGCCACAGGCATTCATGCAGCCGGATATATTGAGGTCCAGCTCTCCGATGTCGTGGAGGTAGTCCAGATTATCAAAAGACCTTTGAATCTGTTCAGCCAGAGGAATAGAACGGGCATTGGCCAATGCGCAGAAATCACCTCCGGGGCAGCAGATCATATCCGTCAACAGGCCAAGGTTCGGAGTGGCAAGCTTCAGTTGATCCAGCTTCTGCCAGAGGGACAACAGGCGGTGTTGTTGAACATCTGCAAATATAAGGTTCTGTTCATGACTGACCCGAAGTTCTCCCAGGCTGTAGTCGTCCGCCAGGTCGGCGATGGCTTCCAGCTGCTCAGCACTGGCATCTCCCGGAGCATCGGCGGTTGCTTTCAGTGTCAGAGTAACACTGGCATATCCTGGCACTTTGTGCCGGGTAACGTTTTGTTTAAGCCAGCTCTGAAAGGCAGCCGGGCCGGACAGAGAGAGATGGTTATAATCCTGATCGGGCAGATTCTCATACTCCGGCTGACTGAAGAAAGCACTGACCCTTTCAATTTCTTCAGAGGGAAGAGTGCCACTGACGCCTTTTATAAGCTGCCACTCCGTCTCTACTTTTTCAGCAAAGACTTCCGGGGTGAGAGCCTTAACCAGAATTTTGATCCTTGCCTTGTATTTATTATCCCGCCGCCCATAGCGGTTATAAACTCTGAGAATAGCGTCCAGATAGTTCAGCAGCTGTTCAGGCTCCAGGGAACGCTTGATCAGAGACCCAGTCATCGGTGTCCGGCCAAGTCCGCCCCCCACAAGAACGTTGAATCGAACTTCATTCTCCTGATCAAGAAAAGCATGCACACCAATATCATGCACACGGGTAGCAGCCCGATCCTGGCCCGAAGAACTGACCGCAATTTTGAACTTCCGTGGAAGAAACGCGAACTCTGGGTGAAAAGTGGACCACTGACGGATAATTTCACACCAGGGCCGGGGATCAATCACTTCATCATGGGCAACACCGGCAAACTGATCCGTGGTCGTGTTGCGAATACAGTTGCCGCTGGTCTGAATGGCGTGCATCTGCACACTGGCCAATTCTTCCAGAATATCAGGCACTTCTTCCAGCCTGGGCCAGTTCAGCTGGACATTCTGCCTTGTGGTGAAATGAACATACCCTTTATCGTAATAACGGGCGATGTGAGCCAGCTTTCTCATCTGCACCGTACTCAGCATGCCGTAGGGAATGGCGATCCGCAGCATGGGGGCGAACCGTTGAACATAAAGCCCGTTCTGGAGGCGCAGTGGCAGAAACTCTTCTTCTTTCAGTTCGCCAGCAAGGTGGCGCCGGGTCTGCTCCCGGAACTGCTGGACTCGTTCATCAACAATCCGCTGGTCGTATTCATCGTATCTGTACATGAATTCATCGTCTGATTGGCCACATCGGTATAGCAGGCGCTGAAGCCTGAGCTGGAAGACAGAATACTGACTTTTACTTATACGTAAAACTACTATTTATTAATAAAAGTAGATTGAAAAGTAATAAATATAAGACTCTGGTTGCTGTATTCCAGCGATTTCGCTACCTTGATTCCCGTGGCAAGATGAAACCAGATTCAATAGAAACAGGTAAGGATGAGGAGGTTGATGGATGGGACAAGCCAACAAATGGAAGGACAGCACGGTGGACGCCATTGCCGCCGTCGCTCTGATTATGCTGGTTGTTGCGACTGCCGTCGTCTGGGTCAGTAGCCAGTAAGAAAGCAGGTATCTATTGGGCGGAGTGAGTCACCAAACTCACAATAATCACCAGAATGGCCACAAACAGAACCGTTCCCACAACACCGGCGATAATGTAGTGCGCTGGTTTTCCCTGAGTGAAATCCCTTTCAAGATTTTGTTTCTTCTGGACACCGAAGGCTGCGGATAAGGTGTAGTAGTTCAGACCTGATCTGACAGTCACCGATTTTTCAGAGGGTGTCTGTCAGGTCAAATTCAGGCTACAAATTTTTCCTTCCAGATCTCTTTGCCATCTATCAGAGTTTCCATTGGCGTTCTT
>NZ_JBLYZI010000048.1:0-40867 GCF_057680865.1 Endozoicomonas sp. Z74 | reverse complement strand
CAACAAAATACCTGTCTCGTTACCTCGGGTGGAAAAGGTTTCTTAAAACTCAACTCTTCTCAGAGGAGGCTTTTTTAGATCAAGTTTCTATACATTGGGTAGAGCAACACTTAATTTGAACAGCGCCTGGTTTCCCTACTTGTAGGGAGATACTTTAAGAACGCTTCAACCACGTCTTCGTGAGTATCTTGATACTCGTCTATTAGAATAAAATCATACTTATCACACAAGATTCTTCCTAACTTTGGATAGCGTCTAAATAGCAAGGTTGCAATCTTGAGTAGGCTATCATGCCCAAATGAAAGGTCACTGAACCTGTCAAAACGTGAATCATTGTATTTTATGTTTCTATGATCCTTACTATCAATTATCTGTCGAACTTCATTGTTCAACTCGGCTATTCTTTCATTTAGTTCCTGATTGATATCATCTGCTGCTTTATCATAGTCCTTTTTTCCGACCTCTTTGGGTGAAGGTTCACCTTTAACAATGTATTTTAACCTTGCATACTTCTTATAAGCACTCTTGTAGTTTTCATGATTAGCTTTTTTGAGGTCATTACCAGTTAACCCGGAACTCTCCTCAGTCTCAACTTCTGCATTAGCGACTATAAATATTTCATGTATAACTTTGTGAATTGCTTTGGTGTGGTTCTTGATTAGGGAGCCGAGAAACGAATGTATAGTGGATACGTTGTATCCTTCTCCTACACGATCAATGATTTCATTGACCGCCAAGTTGGTGTGGGTGATACACGCAATTCTCTTCTTGGGATAATCTTTGGATAGAAACTGTAGTGTTTGTTTTAGTGTTTCAGTCTTCCCACAACCAGCTCCTCCCTGCAAAACAAAACTCGTCTTATCGACAATGCATTCTTGAATTCTTTGCTGTGGTGTTACTTGGCGATCCACTTTAATCCCTCCTTGATATATGATGGGGGATTCCACTTAAGGTTATCCTTTGAAAGAGCGAGGTAGAGTATAGATGAGGCAAAACTAGACTTCCCTTTGCTATCAAGAATTTCCTCCACAAACTTGTCAGGGTCAGATTTGCAGTCATCAAACCTATTCTTGTTTTTAAGTCCATCGACATCGTCTAGATTAATGCCTATAGCCTCCATATTCGCACTCACAAATGCTTCTTCAAAGCTTCTACCTTGGTACCCGTCTTGAACATCCTGATAAGCAACCTTGATCAATGGTGATGGGTCATCATGGCTATGTTTTTTTAGCTTCTCCATCCATTCTGAAAAGCCCTTCGCGCTAAACTCCGGTGATTTATAGTAATGCCGTAAGGTTGCATTGCTGGTGTGTGTACCAATCTTTGCAGGGCAAGCCTTGTAAGTCTTTCTTCCCTTTTCACTTCCACTCTCTTCTGTTGTATCCAGATCTGTAATAATAAGCGTCTTTATCTCAAGGAAGTCGAGAAAATGCTTGAATGCTTTTGCATTGGCTCCGACTTCGAGGATTGATATGTTTTGAGAGGTAAGTGCAACATCCCCTTCATCACCTATGCCATCTGTATCAAATTGATTGATGAAGTATGGAAGGAGCATCTTTTCAGAAGTTCCTTCGATAAAGATTATCTTTTCTGCAAAGAATAGTTCTGAGGACTCAATTGTTAAGTATTGGTTGAGAAACTTGAAATTTTTCTTCTCGACCTTGTCAATATCAGTATTCTCTTCATCAGCATATCTTTCTTGTAACTCTATGTAGAAATTCCGTATCTCTGTATTAGCTTCGTCCTTTGAGGAGCGAAAGTAACGAATATCCTTGAAATTACATTTCTTGACGATATGAGCAGAGTGAGTGGAGATGAAAGTTTGAAGCCCTTTAATTCCTTTTAGAGTTTTTGTAATTTGGTCAATAAAAACATACTGTAATTGTGGATGGGTGTGAGCTTCAGGTTCTTCAATAAATAAAAGGTTTATATCCCGCTCGGTCTTTTCAAAATCAGCCTTCTCAATCTCTATGTTTAGAAGAAGGTAGAGTATGTTCATGTACCCCAAACCATTTTGATGTTCAGGAAGTTCGGCGTCATTTTTTCCATAGGTGATCTTAGAATGACTTGCCATAACCTCCTTGGACTGAAGATCGGATACAACGTTTAGGTCGGTAAGTCCAAGAAAGGACTTAGCGTTCTGAAGGAAAGGCTCAAAAAAGGTTTTGTAGTTACTGCTAAGTTGACTGTCTGCTTCAATAATTGATGAATTAATCCCGTCTAGGTCATCATGAGAAATCTTGACTTTACTATTGTAGAACTGAGTTGTTAGGTGTGAAAGAATCTTTCGTTCTTGAGGCTTTGCATCCGAACTCGTTACATTTCTATTTGCTTGGATTATCTTTAAATTGATTAGGTTATTAACATCAGATGCATCTTTTTGGATTAGGTTAGAACGATGTTTCGGCTCAAAATCACTATACTCATTAAAGATGTAGCAATGAACTTGAATATAATCAGAAAGGTTTTTTTTGATGAACTCATCTTTTCTTTTGGTAACACCATCAAGATCCTTTAACAGTTTTGATTTGTTGATCGTTGCTTCAAAGGAAATTCGTGCTGTGTTGCATTTCGGGTCAAGATCTACAATGAATTCAGAAAGGTTCTGTAGATTATCTTCTTCGCCATATTTAATACTAAGGGATAGCCTTATTGCTAGCGAATACTCATCTGTCTCTTGACTGAGCTTGAAGATATCTTCACGCTGACTCAATGGAAAGTCATCGTAGTAAAACTTCTTTGACTTCAAAAATTTTTCAAACAGTACGATGAAAGATGTTTTACCAGAATTATTTTTCCCTATCAGAAGAGATAGCTGATTATTTAACTCATCTTCCAGATCTAGTGTTGTGTCTTTAAGTAACCTGAAATTCTGTATTCGTATCTTGCTTATGTGCATTTTTTCTCCTTCTGAAAAAGAGGGAAGTAGTTGGGTATCCCTATTTTGAATTCTGATTTCGAGAATCCGGGTTTAATGATATTACGAAAATATCCATGAATATCCTCGACTATTCAGGCTGACAGCTATTAGATCTCAACCGAGTAATATTGGATATTGACCTCACTTGCCAGATATTACCGGATTTCCTTTCTTATGAACTCACATGAGTTATATTATCTTTTTTGGAGATCTTATATAACCGACTGTAATTAAAGAAGAAATCCGTCAATATCAGGAACAGGCTCCCAATATCTCTCACTTGAGTTATTTGCAACAATAAATATTTGATCAAAGACACTGACTATATATTCAGCACTCTGCACCAACTGAAAGTTGTAAAAATGGGGCTCTGGATCTCAAAATCCTGCTTGCATGCACGCTACCGCCCATCCCGGCCATATCAGGAATCATCAGGCCCTGCGATGTATACGACTGAAATCACATAGTTTATGCAGCGTGAAATAATACCATCGTCCAACATTATTTGACATTGCCCAATATCGTTCTTTCCTGCACTTTTCCAAGTGTCGGATGAAACCGCTGTGCAATTTGAGGGCCAAGGAGATTCCTTTGACTTTTCTGGCGGTATCATTGTAAGTTAGCGAGTGCTTGCCGCTGTCCGTTTTTCAGAGAGAACTCTGGAAGGCCGATGGTTTAGCTGGCAATCCTTTGAGCACTTTTTAATGCATTCTCTAATACCCAGAGCAGCCAACAAGCTGGATCTGTGGAAAAACAGAGTGAGAGCGTACGCTATGATGTTACCCGGCGTTTATTCAGGAAAATCATCCCGTTGCCTTGACTCCGGTTCCCCTGCCCGATTCACCGCCACTGCTGTTACCTCCTCTGTCCATCCCCACCGACACCCCCACCACCATTGATCCGTCCCTTTCGGGTTACGCTCATTTCGTTTATTTTTACAGTCTGAACATCTGAACCCAGTGATGGCCACTCTTTTGCGTTTGCGCCCACCGGATCGTACAGAGACCAGGCAAAACCAACCGCCGTAACAGCGGCGACTATAACAAAACTGGATTTTTATGAACGCAGTCATTTTGGCCGTTGCCATCATGCTGACCCTGAGTGTCATGCGTGTAAATGTTGTACTGGCTCTTTTCATAGGAGCCATGGGTGGAGGCCTGGCGGGCGGTCTGGGCATGACCGAGACTCTGGATGCCTTCACCAGCGGGCTGGGAGGGGGGGCCAGCATTGCCATCAGCTATGGCATGCTCGGCGCCTTTGCCATGGCCATTTCCGCCTCTGGCATTCCCCAGTGGCTGGCCGACCGGATCATTCTTAAAATTTCCCAGACCCGGAAAACCGGCAGAATACGCCTCTCTCTGCTGGTTAGCATTGGTCTGATGGCCTTTGCTTCCCAGAACCTTGTGCCCGTGCACATCGCCTTTATTCCCATTTTGATCCCACCCCTGCTGGGCGTGTTCAGCTCCCTGCAACTGGATCGCCGGGCAGTTGCCAGCACACTGTCGTTTGGGTTGATTGCCACCTACATGCTGGTTCCCATTGGTTTCGGCAATATTTATCTGACCCAAATCCTGGCGGGCAACCTGAATAACAATGGCCTGAACATCAGCCCTGGCCTGATGCCGGTGGCCATGGCTCTGCCCGTATTCGGTATGTTCCTGGGGCTTCTGGTGGCGATCTTCTGGAGCTATCGAAAGCCCCGTCACTACCGGGTTGAAGAGCCCGAACTGCCTGCAACACCGGAGAGCACAGGCAGCTCACAAAGTGAGTCCCTGAGCACCCGCTCAGTCACCACTTCTTTTCTGGCCATTGGCCTGGCCCTGGGCGTGCAGCTCACCACCGGCTCAATGGCCATGGGTGCTGCAATCGGGTTTCTGGTGATGATGATCGGTGGTGTGGTTCACTGGCGGGAGGCAGACAGTGTCTTTACCCAGGGAATGAAAATGATGGCCCAGTGCGGCTTTATCATGATCAGCGCCGCAGGGTTTGCGGAGGTGCTAAGAGCCACCGGCGATATTCCGGCACTGGTCAGTATGGTGGAACAATTGGTATTCGGCAGCCAGGCTATTGCCGCACTTCTGATGCTGGTAGTGGGATTGCTGATCACCATGGGCATCGGTTCTTCGTTCTCAACCATCCCCATTATTGCCACTCTTTATGTGCCACTGGCTCTGTCCCTTGGGTTTTCCCCTCTGGCCACGGCCGTTCTGGTGGGCGCCTCCGGCGGCCTGGGCGATGCAGGCTCACCGGCCTCTGATTCAACCATTGGCCCTACCGCGGGTTTGAATGTGGACGGTCAGCATGACCACATCCGGGACACCGTTATTCCCACCTTTATTCACTACAATATCCCGATGATTCTGTTTGCCTGGGTGGGCGCGATGATTTTTTAACGGTGCTCTGTCGGCCAGCTGTGGGTACTTCTATTTCTTGGTATAAAACGTTTTGTAATGACATAAAACCACTTATGCGAGACTGACCCAGGAAGGGAACAGCAATGCTCATTACAGCACCTTAACCCGGAAGTCGGGCATGAACTCCGGGTTAAGGTGCTGTCATTCAGTTGACCCCAGGCCGATTTACAGGTCAATGATGCCCATTTTCATTTCACTGACTTTCCCGAGGTAACTGGCAAAAATCACCTTTGCCGGAAGCGCGGCCACCCCCTGTTTGTCAAACGTCTGAGCGGCGGCGGCAAGTGCTGTGCCCCATGAAGTAATTTCTGAAACATTGGGACCACCCAGCCACCAGTTGTTGCGTAGCCGGGCATTACTGCCCTGGGCGAGCACGATTTTTTGGCCAGTATAGGTCTTTCCTTTATGTTGAAAAGACATTGTTCCGATAAAGGCAAAATTGAGTTTGCCGGGCAAACCATCATAGCTATCGCAGGCTATGGCGGAGCCAGGTTTGATTGCCGACTTAAACCAATGGGCTACTTCAGTTGATTTACTCCTTCCTGCACCAACAACAATGGTAGCTCCTGTTTCATCGGTTTCGATGCATTCAATTCCTTCCCATGGCTGACCTTTGGTTATGCAGTGGTCTTCAATGTCAAAGGACAGATCGGAAAGCCCTGTCATGGATAAACGGAATTCATTGTCACGAAGTTTGGTCATTTAAGTTTCCTTGAATTGTTATTCAATGGCCAAAAAATTATGTCTAGTCCTGTCCCACACTGGCTGACTTTACATATTACAGCGCAGGGTTACAGTAACTTCGTCATCTATCTGATCAACATCCGGTTGCCAGGCATTGCAACCTGGACGCTCCAGTGCAGTGAAATGCCAGGTGTTTTGTCTACATTCTGCTTTTAGGCCAGTGCGCCCCGTATCACCGTCGCTTTGCACCCATGCGATCAAGGTAAACCCATCTTTCATTTCCCCCTCTGCCCGAATTTCTTCGGCGTCTTCAGATTCGGGAGTGTATTATTTCGACAAGTAATAGGATTTCATTACCCTTGAATTCGTCACGCCTTGTGGGACTGAAATGATTTCAAAATATCAGAGATGAACCACTGATATTGATATGCGCCCCATAGACCACTTCAGTGAGTCGTAAAGGGAGCGGCTGGGACAGCAGAGAGCTTCTTTCATACCCTGCTGATCACATGGTCTAAGCTGTCAGATTTCATTCAGGTAGCCTGTAGTGATGTTCAAAACCCTCACCTCTCTTATTTTGACCCTGCTACTCAGCTTACTTCCTGCCCTGGTTTACGCCACTTGCGACAAGTGCACAGGAGGGTGTATGTGCAAAAGTGAAAGCAAAACTCTCAATCAGCCCAGTGCCCCAGAAGGCACTTCAGACCCTGGCCATAGTGAAGAAAAAACGAATAATACTCATCAAGGTTCAGGAAAAAATCACTCAAATTCTCTTAAAATCGCACAGACTCCAGCCCTTCCCGGCGTCCAGGCATCAGCAGCCCCAATAACGGATATCTGGCATACATGGGTTGACGGGTTAAGTCTATCCATTACAAACCAGGATCACCCTTTTCCTGAGCTATCTGCATTTACACAATCTCAGGGCTACTGTCTGGAAGAGCTGGAATTACAATCCTCAGAATCCCCCTCAAAGAGGCGTGACATTCTATCCGATATCAAGAAACACCTGGAAAAGGGAAACACTCTATTCTACCGTGACACCCGCATTGGCCGTAACAGAGTACCCACCACCCAAAGATGGCGTGCTCTTGTTCCTATGGCCCATAGAAACCAAGGGTCCCCAGGGTATGTTGTATACGATTTAAAACCAGAAACAGGCAAATTTAACAATGTTGGTACCGGCCCAATATCAAATGTTATAGAGACATTGAGATTTGAAATAGACTTGATATTTCCCGCTAGCCCAATTACACAGCCTGCCACGAAATAAAATCAACCTTTCTTGACGAGCAAACTAGACGGCTCCGTCAATGTTGCGACAGACTTCCACCCCATAATACGTGTCCCTACGATAACTGGGTGAGTTGCCGCAAGAGTGGTTGTCACCATGGTGACAGCCTCATAAAATCGCGCGCGCTGGCTATTCAGTGTTCCAGGAGCCTGTCATTTACCTGAACCGAAGTATCCAGCAACCATTTAAATGTATAAAAGTTATCAACCGTTGCAGGCAACGCCTGTTTGCAACTGACCTCCGTCAGGACACCCAATGAGCACAAATTACGCGAATCCGGCCCCCCTGGGTCTCTGTGGTTTTGGTATGACCACCATTCTTCTTAACCTGCACAATGCCGGTTTTTTTGAAATCAGTGCGGTCATTCTGGCCATGGGTCTGTGCTATGGCGGCCTGGCTCAGGTACTGGTGGGCATGATGGAATTCCGTCGTGGCAACACCTTCGGCACCATGGCTTTCACCTCCTATGGCCTGTTCTGGTGGTCACTGGTGCTGATCTGGGTTCTGCCTGCCACCGGTGTCACTCCTGCATCTCCCGCCGGATTCGTTGGCTGGTACCTGTTGCTCTGGGGCATCTTCACCCTGTTCCTGTTTGTTGGCACCCTGAACGCCTCCCGGGCCGCCCAGTTTGTCTTTGGCTCCCTGACCACCCTGTTCTTCCTGCTGGCCTACAAAGACTTCACCGGTAATGCTGCCATCGGAACACTGGCGGGCTATGTAGGTATTGTCTGCGGAGCCAGCGCCATCTATGAAGCCATGGGCCTGGTACTGAACGAAAAGCTGGGACGCACCGTTCTGCCTCTGGGGGAACCCAAGCCCAAGGCAGCCATTGGCCAGACCGTCGCCGCCTGACCTCAGCCCTCTTGCAGCACCTGAAAAAGGAACCATTTACTGGTTCCTTTTTTGTATCTGGCTAACCTGTTGCACGGACGCTGCTCTCCTTCAGGAAAAGAATCTGCCATTCATGGTGCCACCCAGTCCTATGAGCTAAAGTTGAAAAGCGATACTAAGTGGGTAAAGGAGATGATTTATGGAAAATCTGTATGAACGTGATTACAACCTGTGGGCCGAGCAGCAAAAAGAACTGCTGAGAAGCGGCCGGTTTGATGCCCTGGATATCACGAATCTGATTGAGGAGTTAGGGGAAGTGGGTGGCAGTAACAGAACAGCACTGAAATCTCACTTCAACATTCTCCTTATTCACCTGCTGAAGCTGGATTACCAGATGCGGGTGCTTCAGGACCCCTGGATCGCTGACAAAGTGGCCTACACCTGGCTCCCCAGCATCCATAACTCCCGTTCTGGCATTGAGGATCTGCTGGAGGCCAGCCCATCACTGAAAACAGAGCTGAATGACGTCATTGAACAGGTTTACCCCAGGTCAAAAAACAAAGCCATTGAGCAAATGAACAAATACATCCAGCCCCCGGAAAAAAAGCTGACTCAGGCCTCTTTCCCCCATACCTGCCCATGGACTCTGAAGGAGTTGATGTCTGTTACTCTGTTGCCGGAAGGTTGATGCGGAAGCTACCGGCAATAATCGGGTTCGGGACTCGATAAAACTAACTGAACTGATACTCCCCAGTCTTACTCTGTCTCACTTGATAGAAATTCACCCCGGGGTACAGCTTGTTTTTGATGTACCAGACATAGGCAATCATGGCGACAGAAATGGTCAGGCTGGCAGCGGTCATCAACGGTGCTTCCGAAAAGCCCTGCAAGGCTTTGGGCAACTGGGTGATACTCAGAATAAGGTAAACGTTATAGGTCGCCAGGCTGTATTTATAGAATCCCCAGACAAATAACAGCGCCACGGCTGAGACCGAGCCCGCCAGCCAGAAAGGCGCATTCCCCCCCAGGGCCGACCCAATGATGAAAGCATTCAAAACGGCAAAACCGGAAAACACCAGCATCAGGGTGATCAGAATATTGTTCAGTCGATCATACTGGAGACACAACCCCTGATCCTTGAGGGTTGCCACCATATGGGCCACCTTTTTTTCCTTGATGTCTCCCCCTTTGAAACGCTGGAAAATCTCGTCTTTACTGACACCACTGTCAAGCAACCGCTGCATTTCTTTTCTGGTCTGTTTTTTGTTCATTGTCTGGTGAGCCCACTGGCAGTATTCAATCCGTCGAGACAGCACCACGTCGGTTTCAACTCGCAGTATGTCCCCGAAAATTAACAGCAGGCCCATTGTGCCACTTCCCGCAGGAAAAAGAAGGCAGTCGTATAAGTGGTGTCAGCTGCGAGCCGCTATTGCTATGCAAAGGTGTATAAAAAGGGTTCAACGGAAGCGATATAGAAAATAAAACCCGGGGATGATTTATAACGAAAAAGGGGCTCATTTGAGCCCCTTTTTCAATGTTCCAAAAACCCTTTATTTACGGGCAAGTGTCGTATTATCCAGGCCAAGCTGAGCCAGATACTTTTCAACCACTTTGCCTGGCAGAGGGATGTAGCCATCCTTCACCACCACTTCCTGCCCCTGCCTGGACATCACCAGCTTAACAAATTCACGCTCCAGCGGAGAGAGAGGTTTGTTGGGCTGCTTGTTGATGTACACATAAAGGAAGCGGGACAGGGGGTAGCTGCCGTTTACTGCATTGAGCGGAGAGGCATCCACAAATTGCTGACCCGATTTTTTAGCCAGGGGCACAGTGCGGACACTGGAAGTTTTATAGCCTATTCCAGAGTAACCAATGCCATTCAGTGACGCAGAGACAGACTGGACAACGGATGCAGAGCCCGGCTGCTCGTTAACACTGTTCTTGAAGTCCCCTTTGCACAGTGCTTTTTTCTTGAAGTAACCATAGGTACCGGAGACAGAGTTACGCCCATAAAGCTGCAGAGAGCGATTCTTCCAGGCACCCTCCAGCCCGGCATCCCCCCAGGTACGGATATCAGTGGCACCACCGCACTTGCGGTTAGAAGAGAAAATGGCATCCACCTCCGCCATGGTCAGCCCCTTGATGGGGTTGTCCTTGTTCACAAACACCGCCAGGGCATCAATGGCTACTGGAATAGCCGTGGGCTTATAACCGTGCTTCTTCTCAAAAGCAGCCAGTTCCTTATCTTTCATCTTCCGGCTCATGGGCCCGAAGTTAGCCGTCCCTTCGCTCAGTGCTGGCGGAGCCGTAGAAGATCCAGCGGCCTGGATCTGTACATTGACATTGGGATATACCCGCTTGAAATCTTCCGCCCACAGGGTCATCAGATTGGCCAGGGTATCAGACCCCACGCTGGACAGGTTCCCGGATACACCCCTGGACTTTTCATAGACTGGCAGTGATGGATCCAGCGAGCTGGCGGCTGCAGCGCCACTTCCCACCACCAGAGCGGTAGCCGCCGAAAGGGCTGTCATCAGTTTCGTTATTTTCATCCTGGAGCTCTCCCGTAAGTTGATGATCAAGAGGCTATATCACTGACTACTATCGTTGCTGCCTGGGTCGCTGGTTAAGTTTCTGCAGCGAGACAGCCTCCTGGTGTAACCTCTGGAGCCCACTATAGGGTGCAAATATGACAGTTCTGTGAAAAGCCCGCCAATAATTCAGAACATTAGTGCCAGTCAATTGATCCTTTACCTGGGGCAGGCCTATAATGGCGCCGTAAAGCCATCGCTCTCGAAATAATGAGAATAACAAACAGCCCGTTAGCGGGAATGCCCGGACACTCCAGGAACACGACACAAGTCATCTGCATCCAGGACATTCACCAGACTTCGGCTGTCGGGGGAATAAAAGTATGCATCCCGTCCGGAAGCTATTCACACAAGCCATCCATCAATCCGTCAAGGCACTGGATCTGATCACCGAACACACCGGAAGACTGGTCAGCTGGGCCAGCCTGCTGCTGGTATTGGTGGTTTGCTGTGTCGTGGTGCTTAGATACCTTCTGAACATGGGCTCCATCGCCATGCAGGAGTCCGCCATGTACCTGCACGCCCTTCTTTTTCTGGGCGCCAGCGCCTATACCCTCAAACACAATGGTCATGTCCGGGTGGATGTATTCTATCGCCGGATGAGCCCCCGCCAGCAGGCACTGGTCAACAGCCTGGGTACCGTCTTTCTGTTGATTCCGGTTTGCCTGTTTATCGGATTCATGAGCTGGGACTACATTGCCCGCTCCTGGAGCATTATGGAGACGTCCCAGGACCCGGGCGGCCTGCCGTTTATTTACCTGTTGAAAAGCCTGCTGCTGGTCATGGTTTTTACCCTTCTGCTGCAAGGCGTTGCCGAGTTGCTGCGCTCCCTGATGATCCTTACCGGACAGGGCGCCATGGAAACCAGTGAAGAAGGAGCACAGGTATGATGGACTTTATCCCCCTGTTGATGTTTGCCTGTGTCTGCCTGGTGTTGCTCGCGGGCTACCCGGTGGCTTTTTCACTGGCGGGCACAGCCCTGCTCTTCGCCGGCGTCGGTTCCGTCACCGGAGCCTTTGACCTGTCTCTGATGAATGCTTTGCCCAGCCGACTGTTTGGCGTGATCACCAACCAGACACTGATCGCCGTTCCCCTGTTTGTGTTTATGGGGGTGATGCTGGAAAAATCGAAAGTGGCGGAAAGCCTGCTGGAAAGCATGGCCCGGCTGTTTGGCAAAACCCGGGGTGGGCTGGGATTGTCGGTAACCGTGGTCGGAATGCTGCTGGCGGCCAGTACCGGCATTGTTGGCGCCACCGTGGTCACCATGGGGCTGCTGTCACTGCCCACCATGTTACGTCGGGGTTACTCGCCGGCACTGGCCACCGGTACGATCTGCGCAACGGGCAGCCTCGGCCAGATCATCCCGCCCTCCATCGCCCTGGTTCTGCTCGGGGACGTACTCTCCAGTGCCTACCAGCAATCACAGATCAAAATGGGCGTGTTTTCCCCGGACACCGTATCCGTGGGTGATCTTTTTGTCGGGGCGGTGATCCCTGGCCTGCTGCTGGTCGCTGCTTACGCCCTTTATCTGGTCATCGTTGCCAGAGTCCGGCCTGACGCTGCTCCGGCCCTGAATGACGACGATATTGAAGCCCTGGGTAACAAAGAGCCGCTCTGGATCAGCCTGCTCCCTCCCCTTCTGTTGATCGTGGCCGTCCTGGGCTCCATTCTGGCTGGAGCCGCAACACCGACAGAAGCTGCCAGTGTCGGTGCAACTGGCGCTATTCTGCTGGCGGCAGCCAAAAAACAATTGTCGTTTAACACCCTGAGAGAAGTGGTTCGCTCCACCACTCAGGTCACCTGCATGGTTTTCCTGATCCTGATCGGAGCTTCGGTATTCTCCCTGGTGTTTCGCGGGTTCAATGGCGATGAGCTGATTCACGGACTGTTCGAAACCATGCCCGGGGGCACATTTACAGCGGTCCTGGTGGTCATGGTGGTGATGTTCCTCCTGGGCTTTATTCTGGATTTTATTGAGATCACCTTTGTGGTGGTTCCCATGGTAGCCCCGGTGCTGCTGGCCATGGGGCTCGACCCGGTATGGCTGGGAATCATGATCGCGGTCAACCTGCAGACCTCTTTCCTGACTCCTCCCTTCGGGTTTGCCCTGTTTTACCTGAGAGGCGTTGCGCCCCCGGAGGTGGCTACTGCTGATATTTACAGAGGCGTAGTTCCCTTTATCGTTATTCAGCTTCTGGTGCTCGGTGCCCTGGCCATCTGGCCACAACTGGCCACATGGCTGCCACAGACGCTTTATGGATAAGCTCTCCATAGAGAAAAATGCCCATAAAGAAAGAAAAACAATAAGAAAATGGAAGTAATCCCATGAATACCACCAAAGAACATCTGGACAACACGCCCTCCCCGGAAGGGGAGCTGACCCTTAAAGTGCTGGCGGACCACCGGTCCGTCAACAGTGCCGGGGATGTATTCGCCGGCTGGGTCGCCATGAACCTGGACCAGGCCGGGGAAATCCGGGCCAGAAAAGAAGCCAACGGCACCCGCCTTGTTACCGTCAGCATTGGTTCCATGAGTTTTCTAAGGCCCGTTCAGATGGGAGACCTGATCGGCCTGTTCACCCGGGTGACTGAGATCGGTACTACCTCCATTAAAGTGGCCGTTGAAGCCTGGATTGAAAATCATCAAGGTTGGGAAAAACTGACGGAAACCAGCATGGTGTTTGTGGCTATTGACCGGGGTGGGCGCACGGTGAGAGTCAGGAAAACCGGGTAAATTCAGTTTTGCTGGTATATAGGATCTTCTTTCAGTGGCAGAGTACAAAAAAAGTCTTATTGACTTTATTTTTTGCGGTTTGCGGCTGAAAGTACTTTTTCTCTGTAATCACTAAAAGACAGTTTTGTTCGAGGGTATTTCTGTATGGTTTTAAAAACAGAAGAGTCCTTTGCGACAACTTGTATTTCGCAATGACCATGCTCAATCGCATTCTTTGACTTTAAAACATTAACCATTGCTCTCAAATTTTGCTCCATAGGGCAAAAATGACCACTGGTGTTATCCAAATAAATAATTTTTCCATTTTGATCCGTATGAATGTTGCCAGCAGCCACTGGCCAGTCATTAACAGCCAGGCAGGAATGAACCACTGTTTTATTACGATAAGGCCCAACTGAAGAGTGGGGCGCTCCATAAATATTACCTTTCTTATCCATGACAATTTTAAACTCAACATCTTCCAGAACCTCTACCCCAGGCTCTTTCTTAACTCCAAGAAGCCTCGATGTATCTAGTATTTCTCCCTGCCAGATGACGTGACCATCAGGATCAATATTAAGTTTGAAATGATCAATCTCCGCTTCACCAATAATTAAAAGCTCTCCTTTTTTTGCCATCAAGCAATCCTTAGAGGTGATGTTATCATCCAGTACCTGGAGAGGCTTTAAACCTCCCGGTTTATCAGCAATTTTATCCTTAGCTTCGCCCAGTGAAAGTGTTTCCAGGTCAAGTAACTGTTCTTGCTTCCAGCCAAATGCAGAGTCCTGATTTTTCAGTGCTATCTGTTTAATATCCTCTGCGGCTTGCTTTGCCTCTTTGTGATAACGTTTCTGATCTTTCTTGTTGATCCAATCTCCTACTACAGGCACTTTCCTTACAGCACTTCCTAAAGCACTTGATTCAGCTTTATCTCCTACCTTTAAGCGGCCATCTTTCACTCTAAGAAGACCATCGACAGGGGATTCCTTTATATTTTCCTCAGAGAATTGTCGTTTGGGTAACCTCTTCAAGTTTTTGGTTGGTCTGGAATCATGATGAGACACATTAGCATCAAGAATCTTTTTCTGAAAATCTTTGACTTTCTCCCCAACCTTTTTTAAATATTGGGAAGATTCTTTTACCACGTGCGCAACGGATCTGCCCTTAAGAAAGCCGGTTTTCTTTTTGGTTTTAGGAGCAGCTGTATTTTCATTGCCAGAATCTATACCAGTAACCTGATGGTTAGGAATACGGTTTGAGTAGTCATTGTCTGTGCCCATTATAATTCCTTTTAAGGTTCATCAACTGTGACTGCTCATTAATTTCACTCGCCACTTTTCCAGCAACTCCCGCATACGCTCCATGGTCACCGGCTTATCAACGCATTCATTCATACCGGCTGCCAGGCAGGCCTGATGGTCTGACTCCATGGCGTTGGCACTGAAAGCAATAATGGGGATATCAGCACAGTGACTGTGAGAGGCACGGATACGGCGGGTGGCTTCCAGTCCATCCAGTTCAGGCATCATGCAGTCCATCAGCACCAGGTCATAGCGATCCCGGCTCAACCTCTCAATGCACTCAAGGCCATTAGCGGCGATGGCACAGCTGCACCCCAGTTTTTCCAGGAGCTTGGCAACTACCATCTGATTGACCGGGTTATCCTCCGCAACCAGTATATGAAGCCCGATGGCTTCCCTTCCCTGATGATCTGTCACTGACCCCGTGCCCTTGCTTTTCCCTCTATCCCTATTGATATCTGGCACAGGGTGCAGGACTTTAGAAATGGCACAACAGCTGGGCTCTTGCTTTGGCCACCAGAAAATGAAAATCGTCAGAGTATTTTTTCTATGACAGTGCGCTTATGGCAGCTTAATTTACACCCTCTTATACACAACGGGTCTTGACCGAAAAACTGTCTTTCAGGCTGACGTTTAACTCATCCCCGGGCTCCAGGGGGCCGACACCCTCAGGGGTTCCGGTCAGCACCACATCCCCAGGCAGCAGGGTAAAGTGCCGACTGATATAGCTCAGCAGCCCAGGAATAGAGGTCAACATATGAGCCGTTGTTCCCGACTGCCTGGGCTGCTTGTTCACATCCAGTGAAAACTCCAGCTCCCCCAGACTGTCAAAGTGCTCTTTGGCCACAAACCCCGTGAGCGGGCTGCTGTTATCGAAGGATTTGGCCACCTCCCAGGGAAGGCCTTTTGCTTTCTGCTGGCCCTGGAGGTCCCGCAAAGTCAGATCCAGCCCAAGCCCCACCGCCATAATGGCATCCATGGCCTCCTGCTCACTGGCGTTCACCAGGGCCGACTTTATCAGCAGGGCCACTTCCGTCTCATGGTGCACAGCACCACGATTCCGGGGTAATGAAACAGGGTGTTCAAGGCTGGTCAGTGCCGTACTGGGCTTGATAAACAGAACCGGATCATCGGGCAGGGGGTTATTGAGCTCCCGGATATGAGCCGCGTAATTTCGCCCCACGCAGACCACTTTACCGGCAGGCAGGTCAATCCGGTCGCCACTGATCCAATGGTGCCTGTACTTCATACAGCATCCCTTGTTGAGCCCGGTTATGGCGGTTAAAAAGCAGACAATACAACCGTCACCCGGGAAGATTATTATTAGTCATTCAATAAAAATGCTGCCATTTTACCCAGAGTGAGGACTATCATAGGGAAAGGCCGCACCGTGGAAGGAGCATATCATGTCAGAAGAACTGCACCTCAACATCCAGAGCCTTCACGACATACTGGAAGGGTCTCCGGTAGATGAGTGCACTGCCAGCACTCTCAAGCAGATTACCGGAGAGATCCAGATTGCTGTCGCCCAGGCAGAAGGGGATATCCCACTCCAAAGTTATAACGAACAACTGGAACAGGAGGCTATCCGCTTCAGCGAAGACCACCCGGCACTGACCCAGGCCATAAGGCAGGTTATGACAGTGCTTTCAAGCATCGGTATCTGAACAGTTAACCGGTCGTTCATTGCCAGAGAGTTTCTGGACTGAGGTCCCAACAGTAAATGGTTACAGCCAATCATCTTACCGTGGACCAGCCCATGGCTCTAGCCTATTTATCGATGAGGTGGATTATTTCACCTCTTTCCCCCTGGAAAGCGGCCTCACTGCTCATAAGAGAACATAACCTGCGCCGTTCTTACATCAATTTGCAAAACAGCACCACCTGTACAAAGCACTAGTCATTATCCCCTCCATCCGTAGCCCAGACAGAAGATCACGTAAAACCCGAAGCCCAGCTGTGCTATGATGCCTTGCCTGACATCTCCCAGAAAAACCAGAAGCAGAGTTTCACATGCCGGAAATATCCCTGGATAAAAGCAAGATCCGTTTTCTCCTCCTTGAAGGGGTTCACCCATCTGCTGTCGACATCCTGAAAAACAGTGGCTACACCAATATTGATTATGTCACCACAGCACTCCCCCCCCAGGAGCTGAAAGAGCGTATCGCTGATGCCCACTTCGTGGGTATTCGTTCACGGACACAGCTGACCGACGACGTATTTGAAGCCGCTAAAAAACTCTGCGCAGTGGGCTGTTTCTGCATCGGCACCAACCAGGTAGAACTGCCTGCAGCGACCCGGCGCGGTATTCCTGTCTTTAACGCCCCCTATTCCAATACCCGTTCCGTAGCCGAGCTGGTTCTGGCTGAAGCCATCCTTCTATTGCGGGGTATCCCGGAAAAAAATGCCATAGCCCACCGGGGTGGATGGAAGAAAAGTGCCGCTAACTCCCATGAAATCCGGGGGAAAAAGCTGGGAATCATTGGTTATGGCAATATCGGCAGCCAGCTGAGCATCATGGCCGAATCCATGGGCATGGAGGTTTACTTCTATGACATCGTCACCAAACTCTCCATGGGCAATGCCACACAGATCAACGATTTGAATACGCTGTTGAGCATGTCCGACATCGTCAGCCTTCATGTCCCGGAAACTCCGGAAACCCAATGGATGTTTGGGGAAGAACAGCTGGCTGCCATGAAGGACAACAGCATTCTGATCAATGCCTCCCGGGGTTCCGTGGTTGTGATTGAGGCCCTGGCGGAATACCTTGAAAACGGCAAGCTGCTGGGGGCCGCTATTGATGTCTTTCCTGAAGAGCCCCGGGGCAATGACGACGAGTTTGTCAGCCCTCTCAGAGGCAAAGACAATGTGATTCTCACGCCCCATATTGGGGGCAGCACCCAGGAAGCCCAGCAGAACATCGGGCGGGAAGTGGCCGAGAAATTCATCATGTACAGCGATAACGGTACCACCCTGTCATCGGTCAACTTCCCACAGGTGGCGCTCCCGGCCTACCCCGGAAAACACAGGCTGCTTCACATCCACGAAAACATTCCGGGTATTCTGGGCCAGATCAACCAGGTCTTCTCGGAAAACAACATCAACATCAGCGGCCAATACCTGCAAACCAACGAATCGGTTGGTTATGTTGTCATTGATGTGGATGCGGAACACAGTGAAATGGCCATGCAGAAAATACGACACATTGAGGGTACTATCCGCTGTCGAATACTTTACTGATCGCCAAAAGGCCTGGCTGGAGTGGTGCGGTTGCACCACTTGGCCCTCCAATAGGCCCTCCCAAATAGCCCCCAGAGAAAAACGGAGAATAACCTATGATGATCCGACCGGCTGCAGCCCTCACCCTGCTGGCTTCCTTGTGGCTCTCGGGTTGTTCCGACAACGAAGTGGGCGATGTCAGCCTGGGGCTGTTCACCACCAAGGACATCAAAATCCAGACCTTCAATGACCCCATCGTCTCCGGGGTTACCTGCCACATCAGCCACGTCAAGGCGAATCTGGATTTTGCCGACCCTTCGGATATGGGAATTTCCTGCCGTCAGACCGGCCCGATCACCCTGGGGATGATCGAAGCCATCGATAAATCGAAAAGCGGCGAAGTGATCTTCAAAGCCTCCAAAAGCATTCTGTTTAAATCCCTGAAAATCCGGCGTATCTGGGACGATAAAAACAAGACACTTATTTATCTGGGCTACTCCACCAAAGAGACGGAAGGCAGTGAAAAACACTCTTTATCCACTGTCCCGCTCTGGGGGAGCCCGGTCTGGAAGCAGCTGCCTGCCAAATCGAAATAAAAAGCATTCCCCCAATAACTGTGAATTGCAGTTGAAGTTCTGATATAAGATTCTCTCTGCCACTTTTCAGCGACTGCAATTCCACAGACATCATGCGCATTCTGCACACTTCTGACTGGCACCTGGGCCAGCACTTTCTGGGTAAAAGCCGGGGGCCAGAGCACCAGGCCTTTATTGACTGGCTTCTGAACACCGTGACCCGGCATAACGTGGATGCGCTGATCATTGCCGGGGACGTTTTCGACACAGGTACGCCACCAAGCTATGCACGAACACTGTATAACCGGTTTATTGTTGAACTTCAGAAGACACCCTGTCAGCAGCTGGTCATTATTGGCGGCAACCACGACTCAGTGGCCACGCTGAATGAATCCAGGGAGTTGCTGGCCTGCCTGAATACCCATGTAGTGGGCGGAGTAGCCAGCCAACCTGATGATCAGGTACTGGTACTCAATGATAACAACGGCCAGCCGGGAGCTGTGGTCTGCGCCATCCCCTTTATCCGCCCGAGAGATGTGCTGGAAAGCCAGGCCGGTGACACCGCAGAAGCCAAACAACAGGCTCTGCAACAGGCCATTGCCGATCATTACCAGACCATCCACCAGCGGGCGAAGGAAAAGGTGGACTTGCCACTTCCTATTATTGCCACCGGTCATTTAACCACCGTAGGGGGGCAGCTGACGGAATCTGTGAGAGAGCTTTACATCGGCACTCTGTCTGCTTTTCCGGTCAGTGCCTTTCCTGAAGTGGACTACATAGCCCTGGGTCACCTCCATCGCCCCCAGACCGTGGCTCAACAGGAGCATATCCGCTATTCCGGCTCTCCCATTCCCCTGAGTTTTGATGAAGCCGGGTCATCCAACAAGGCAGAAAAACAGGTGGTGCTGGCGGATTTTGCCAATGGCAAACTTCTCAAGGTGACCCCCCTGCCCGTTCCTGTTTTCCGCCCGCTCATCAGTATGAAAGGTTCCCTCGAGGCCATAGACCAGCAACTGGGGCAACTGCCCGAATCGCCAATGCTTCAGCCCTGGCTGGAAGTGGAAGTGGCAACGGATGACTATCTCCATGATCTGCAAAATCAGGTTGAACGTCTTCTGGAAGAGAGGGAGTTATCGACCCAGGTTGAGCTGTTGAGGGTCAGAAGGAAGCGCAAGCAAACCTCTGCCAGCTTTTCCAGCCAGCACGTTGGCGAAAACGACACACTGGCTGAATTAACGGTCTGTGACGTCTTTCAACAGCGACTGGCGGAAGAAACACTCACGGAAGAGCAACAGCACCAATTGACGGAAGCCTTTCAGGAAGTTCTCAGCGACCTGGAAGATACCCGGGAAAAAGGCTCTTATGAAAAACAGCCTGCGGTGGTGGTTTCAGAAGGGAGTATGCCATGAAGATTCTCAGCCTGCGCCTGAAGAACATCAACTCCCTGAGGGGGGAGTGGAAAATCAACTTTCAGGACCCGGAATTTACCAGCAACGGTCTGTTCGCCATTACCGGCCCCACCGGCGCCGGGAAAACCACGATCCTGGATGCGATCTCCCTGGCGTTGTATCACCAGACCCCACGGTTGAACACCATCTCCGCTTCCGAAAACGAACTGATGAGCCGCCACACCGGAGAAGCCCTGGCCGAAGTGGAGTTTGAAGTAAAAGCCAAAGTCTACCGGGCTTTCTGGTCCCAGCGCCGGGCCCGGGGTAAGGCAGAAGGCCGACTGCAGGCTCCCCAGGTGGAACTGGCCCAGGGGGATGGCACCATCATTACCGACCGGATTAATGACAAACTAAAAAAGGTCAGTGAGCTGACCGGGCTGGACTTTGGCCGGTTTACCAAATCCATGATGCTGGCCCAGGGAGGCTTTGCGGCTTTTCTTGAGGCCAGTGCCAACGACCGGGCAGAGCTGCTGGAGGAGCTCACCGGCACCGAAGTGTACGGAGAAATCTCCCGACGGGTCTTTGAGCGGATGCGTCATGAAGAGAGCCAGCTGAAACTGCTGAAAGCCAGGATAGAAGGCGTTCATTTACTGGACAGTGAACGTCTGCAAACCCTGGAACAGGAACACAAACAATTAGGTGATCAGCAGGCATCGCTGCAAACAGAGCAACAAAAACTGGGCAGCCAGAAAACCTGGCTGGAACAGCTGGCCAGCAAACAGCAGGAAAAAACCACTGCAGATCAACGTCATCAACAAGCCCTTCACGAGAAGTCCCGTCATCAGGAAGACCTGACACGGCTTGAGGCATCCGCCCCGGCGATGGAAATCCACCCTGTCTACGAGCGATTGAAAGAGACCGAGCAGCACCAGCAGGAAAGCCAGCTCAAGATTACCCGGCAGCTGGCGGAACTCAACGCTTCCCGTCAGCAGTCCAGCGATGCCCGGCAACTTTATGAAACCCATCAGCTCAGCCTGGAACAGGCACAACAGGAACTCTCCAATACAGAAGCCTTGCTGGTGGAAAAAGTCATTCCCCTGGATGAACAGATACGCCAGCTCGAAAATGAACGACAGAGGATCGGCGAACAATCCGGTGCCAGCCATAAAGAGCAAGATCAACTGCAGCAAGCCATCACTGACATCAACACCGGAAAAAAACAACTCTCAACCCATATTGCCCGGATTTCCACCTACCGGCAGGAACACGCGGCCCATGAAAAACTGGGAGAGCAGCTGCCCCTGCTGCGGTCATGGTTCGAACAGCGCAGCCAGCAATACCAGGAACAACAGCAGACTCAGAAGACCATTGAGCAGCACGAGAAAGCCGCTGCCCGGCTCATGGATCAAGAAAGCAAAACCGCGGAACAGCTGCACTCTGTGATTAAGGCGTCAGAAAATCGGAACAGCCTGTTCAAGACCACCGTCACCCAAAGGGAAACCTTGCTCAACGGCTCAGACGAATCTTCACTCAGGGAAAAGCTGCAGACCTGGAATGACCAGCAGCCCCTGTTTTCCCAGTTGGAAAACCTTGGCAGGCAACAGTCCCGTTACCGGGAAACCCTGCAACAGGAACAGGGCCAGCTGTCAGACTATCAGCAACAGCTGAAGCAACAGGAAGCCCAGCTGGAGGCTCTGAGAAAACAGTACAGGGCCACCCAGCAGCATCACAACGATCTGGACAACCTGCTGAAACAGGAGCGGCAAATCACCAGCCTGGCAGAACATCGCCAGCGCCTTCAGGAAGGAGAGGCCTGCCCCCTGTGCGGCGCCACAGAGCATCCTGCCATTCAGGCTTATCAACAGATTGATGTATCCGATACCGAAGCAAGACTCAGTGCCAAAAAGCAGAAACTTGAACAACTCCAGAATCAGGGGTCAGAGGTCAGTAACCGTGTGTCAAAGCTGCAGGCTCTTCTGTCCTCTGCCAATGACAACATCCAGAAAATTCAGCAGCAAACCTCCCTCCTTCAGGAAGAGTGGAATACCCTCTGCCAGAAGCTTGGCCTTGAGTTGAAACCAGACGACACCAGCACCCTGAACCATGGGCTGGCAACCTTCCATCAATCCGGCAAGACCCTCAAAGAGCAAATACATCAGCTGGACCAGCTGAACCAGACGCTTCAGGAGCACCAGGCCCATATTGACCGGCACCAGAAGCAGATGACTGACCTGCAGCATCAACAGGCATTACAGGCTCAGCAAAAGCTCGACCTTGAAAGACAGCTGTCTGAAGAGAAAACACGACTGGCCCGGCATATTGAAACCGCATCCGGGCTGGAAGAGCATCTTCTGTCTCTGACCCACAGCAATCCAGGACTGGAGCTTCCCACACTCAATGATCAGCAGCAGTGGCTGGAACATCAGGAACACCACTGGCAGACCTGGCAAACCTCTACTGAAGAGTTGGAGGCATTGCAGGAACAACTTGGTCAACTCAATCAGCAGCTCGCATTGAAAGGCCAGGAAAAAAACAGTGTCGACAAGAGAGTCCTTGAGCTGGAAACACAACGGTCTGCCCTCCAGAAACAGTCAGAAGACAAGCGCATGGAGCGCCACTCACTGTTTGCAGACAAAGATCCCCAGGGCGAAAGAAAGCAGAAGAAACAACAGCTGTCCGATGCCGAAACCCTTCTTCACAAAGCCCGGCAGCAATCACTGACCGCAGAACAGAAGATCAGCCAGCTGACCGGTGGGTTGGCGGAGCTGGAAAAAGAGCAGAAGACGTTGTCAGAGGCGCTGGACGATGCCCGTCACCACTGGCAGCAGGCATTATCCGGCAGTCCGTTCAAAGAGATCAGTCACTTCCTCCTGGCCTGCCTGCAGAAACCGGAACGGGAAGCCCTGGCCTCCCTGAAAGAACAGTTGGAACAAGCCCTTAATCAAACCCTTGGGCAACTGAACGCCACAGAAACCCGCCTGAGCCTTCACCTGAAAGACTCCCCAACGGATCAGTCCCTGGAGCAGGTCATGGAAAAACTGGGCCACCTGGATAACGATGTGCGACGGATTAACCAGCGTCAGGGGGAAATCAGTCAGGCTCTCCGGGATGACCAGACCAAACGCCAGGAGCAGGCCAGCCTGCTCACCGACATTGAGCAACAGCAGATCCGCCTGGATACCTGGGCACGACTCAGCAGCCTGATCGGCTCCAGCAAAGGCGACCGGTTTCGTAAATTTGCCCAGGGGCTGACGCTGGACCACCTGATCCACCTGGCCAATCGGCAACTGGAACAGCTCCATGCCCGTTATCTGCTGAACCGGAAAGAAACCGACGAACTCAGCCTGGAAGTGGTGGATACCTGGCAGGGAGACACCCCACGGGATATAAAAACCCTTTCCGGAGGTGAAAGCTTTCTGGTCAGTCTGGCCCTGGCTCTGGCCCTGTCAGACCTGGTCAGCCATCGAACCAGTATCGACTCACTGTTTCTGGATGAAGGCTTTGGCACACTGGACCAGGAAACACTGGAAACCGCACTCAATGCCCTGGACCGCCTCAATGCCAGCGGCAAAATGGTAGGCGTCATTTCCCATGTGGAGTCCCTGAAAGAACGGATTCCCACCCGGATAGAAGTCCACAAGGAAACAGGGCTCGGCTATAGCCGACTGGATAAACGGTTTGCTATTTTACCCTGATATTGCTTTTCCCTGATCAGCTCAGGCGCTCTAGCCTGAGCAGGGTCAATTACATTGGCTTTTGAAATATTGAATCTTAAGAATCATTTATTTTTTCATAATGAGTTCAAAAACCTAATTTTGATCTATAAAGATAGTTTGAAAATAACATCTGTTTAATAGATTCACCAGGCAAACAAAGCAGCACAGCAATTAAGGTTAATAGTGTTTTTATTACTGTGAAGAATGAGCCATGATACTCTCAGTGTTTTCCTTAAGTAAACGACAACAGATTGCATATCTTCTGAATATTGTTGCTTTATTCTCAGCTTCCTCTTTGTATGCCTCCCCTACTACGAATAACAGTGATTCAGACTTTTCTTTCCAGGATAAATTTTCAGAAACAACAGCGCAGAATATAGAGCTTAATCACGATAAAAGCACCCGACCGCTTATAAAAATGGAGGGAGGCAATGAGTGCCATGGCTATCTCATCACTCAGAACAAGCTCTTTTTGCCAGAGAGCTGCAAAGATAAAAGCGGCTTATTTCCTGAACGTGCCCAGTTAACCTTTTATGACTGCGAAGAAGGTCCTGTTTCCATTCGATGGCCTGATGGAGCCCTCCAGGAACCACCACCATTGCACCTCTCTACCAATCAAGACGCAGCCATTCTCACTTTTCAGCCCGACAGCCTGTATGATACCTGCTGGGTTAGAGAACATACCGGCCTCAGCCTCGAGCCACTTGCCGATGAAGACATAGAAACTTTGACTGAGTCCGGATCTGGATCCGGCTCAAGCTTATCGGACTCTGACTACGATCATGAACTCCATGAGTTGTCAGGCTCAGGGGATGATGAGGCCATTCCCCTCAGTGAGAACGTGGAGAAGAACGGCCTGGTCAAAGAAGACGCACAGTACAAATCACTCTTCTATATAAAGGATGATATCAAGCAGTTCATTGCCAGGCATACCGGCTGTCACACTATTGAAAAGCTCTGCCACTCTCCGAAAAGCAGTGCTGAACTCAAATCGGAAGATAGCCAACCCGACCTTGAAAGCAGGAATCAGGTCTGTGCTGACCAGGAAAACCCGGAGAGAATCTGTATTTTTCAATACTCTGAAAGCCATCCTGAAGGTCAGTGTGAATGCAAGTTAGCCGACCACCCTGGCATGGAAAAAGCCTCCAAGCCTGTGGCGATTTTATCCTTAAATACCGATGTACACTGGGTCAACCAGACGGAAGGCATTAAACCCGATGAGCAACCGTTCAGGTTACAGGCAAAAAAAACCAGGAAAACCACCAGTACTCCACGAATAGAGAGTGATACACCAGAGCCCAGGGAGGCCTTTCCTGAGAAAGAAGACATCTTATGTCAGTGTGAGGGTAAATCATCAACAACGAACAGCATAGGCTTTTCAGTTTATGAATATGAGCACCCAAATGAAGCATTTAATGGGGAATGTCATATTCCTGGCAAGCAAGAGGGAAGTGAATCTTGCAGTCATTATCAGCTGTTGGTATCCCACTCACCTCAAGGCGCTGCAGCGATCCTTTTAAAAGACGGTACGTTTCAATGGACCACAGAAGCTATCGTAGGGACGGTCTTTGCGGGAGCGATTGCTGTAGCTGTTGTCGTAGTAGGAGTTACGCTTTATTTCAAAACCCGGAAGCTGCCGCCTCTCTATTTTGAGAACCAAGTTTATCAAAAAACCGAACCTTTGCTACCTAAACAGTTATAAACCGCTTGCTGACAGAAGCCTATAGCAACGCGTCTTTCCCTAAACAGTCATCAACCGCCGGACTTCAGCTTCATCCATAGCATCACCAGTACCAGAGAGGGCCACCTCTCCACGATCCCCCCCCCCCCAAAGTACTGAAACGTACTTTCGGGCATGGCCATCAATAGGTGGTCAACGACAGAGTAAACCCATTCTTATAAATCAATATTGTGAAAAGAGCAGAACTTTATGACGAAAGCATGGGAGCTTTTTTTAACAAAGACTTAAATCTAACCTATAGTGATATGGCAATTTTAATCTCTCTTAATTGGGCATTTACCGTTTGTTTTACGAGCTGAGCACGGCAAGTCCCGGGTCTTAAGAGGGCATTCTTCAGACGGGTTCAATCTGAAACCGTCTGAAGAGAGGAGCCATCCATGAATACCAATGGTTCATCGTTAACACCCATCATTCCGTTTTTTCATACCCGGATTAGAAAATGCATTCTGTGTTGTTTATTACTCAGCCCATTTTCTGTTATGGATTATCTTGAGGCAGCTCCACGAACAGCTGACTCAAGAGCGTTCTGGAGCAACCCAATTACCATTGAAGAAAATATCAACAAAGAGACAGGCGAGACGCAGAAGTGTGAGGGTTTCCTTGTATCCAGAGACAGGCTGTTATTATTGGGCGACTGCAGAGGGAAAGACAAAGGTAAATTCCCATCGCACCTTTCGGTTACGTCAAAATGCAATATCAAACACCCCTATTACTATGAAGGTTTAAGGCATGTGCGATCATCTGGGGGGGATGCAGAAATAATTACCGTTCCCTTTGATGAGCACGAGCTGAACTGCTGGATCTCTTCATCAACTGGTTTAACCGTACGGGAAAATATTATACCGGATACGGATGATGAAGATATTTACCTGGCAGATGAAATCTCAGGTGACGGTGCTGGTGATTCTGAATCATCGTCATCAGAGTCAGAAGAGCATCCTGCTTCTCTTAAGAGAAGTGTCAGCCCTGAGATTGGAAAGTTCATCAGACAACAAACCAGCTGTGATGATATTGAACATCTATGTCTTAAGCCTGAAGAAAAACACCTCAATGATCAAGAGGGCTCCCTTCATCACAGGCTGATGCACTCTGTTTGTGCGGATGCCCGTCACCAGGAAAAAAGCTGCCTGTTAAACCACAATCAATGTGAGTGTTATTCGGTAAATGAAACCCATGACCCAGCAGAAGAACCGCTCTATCTATTCTCGTTAGACAACACACAGCGCTGGGTAGAAAAAGGCACAGAGCTAAATGCCCATGAAAAACCCTTCAAGTTTCGTGCAGAAATAACAGGTTCTGGATCAGCTTCAGAAGTTGGCTTATGCAAGTGCCATTCTAAAGAGCACCCTCACGGACATATAGGCTTCACCCTGCTGGATACATCCACACCTGATGGTAACTTCCAACATCAGTGCACTGCTAAGAACTCAGAAGGAACATTTTATTTCTGCGATGATTATCCAATATTAATGGCAAGCTATTCAACCAAGACTGGCTCTGACAATTATGATTACACCCCACTCTATGTCCTAGCCGTTGTTGGAGGCAGCGTTGTGACATTTGCAATTACGGGTGGTGTACTTTATGCAACAGGAGCGGGGGCAGCTATAGCCGCAAAACTAAAGCACGCTTATAGAAAAGTCCCTCAAAATGAACCCATACGCACACCTATATATACAGGTACAGGGAACATCAAATATTCTAAATAAAGATGCGCCAACCTAAACAGTCATCAACCGCCGGACTTCAGCTTCATCCATAGCATCACCAGCACCGGAGAGGGCCACTTCGCCACGATCCAGCACCACAAAGGTGTCGGCCAGGTCGCGGGCAAACTCAAAAAACTGCTCCACCAGCAGAATGGCCATCTCCCCCCGATCCCGGAGCATAGCAATCACCGACTGAATGTCCTTGATGATGGAGGGCTGAATGCCCTCTGTGGGCTCATCCAGAATCAACAGCTCCGGGCGGGTTACCAGTGCCCTGGCAATGGCCAGTTGTTGCTGCTGCCCACCGGACAGGTCGCCCCCCCGGCGATGCCGCATCTCCAGCAACACGGGAAACACATCAAAAATTTCCGGATCAATCCGGCGCCGGGAACGGGGCAGACAGGCAAAGCCGGTTTCCAGGTTTTCCTGTACGGTTAATAACGGAAATATCTGCCGCCCCTGGGGGACATAGGCAATTCCCTGCCTGGCCCGGGCATGGGAAGCACTGCCACCAATGTCTTTTTCCTGCCAGAGGATTTTGCCACTGGAGGGCCTGATCCGCCCTGCAACCGCATTCAGCAGAGTGGTTTTCCCAACCCCGTTGCGCCCCATAACACTGGTCACTTGACCCTTTTCAGCGGTGACTGAAACGGACTTCAGCGCCTGGCTGGCACCGTAAAAAACATCGATTCCCTGAACCTTCAACATGCCGCTCATTACCTCCCCAAATACACGTCAATAACCTTTTGATTGCGCTGTACATGATCCAGAGACCCGGTGGCCAGCACACTGCCTTCATGGAGCACCATGACCGGGCACTCCAGGGCTTTTATAAAGGCCATGTCATGCTCTACCACCACCACACTGCGCTCCCGGGCCAGGTCTTTCAAAAGATCCGCGGTACGAAAGGTCTCCTCGTCGGTCATGCCCGCCGCCGGTTCATCCACCAGCAACAACTCCGGCTCCTGAAGCAGCAACATACCAATCTCAAGCCACTGCTTCTGGCCATGGGAAAGGGATGCACCGGGTGTATCCCTTCGCTCAGTCAGGCGAATCATTTCCATCACCTCTTCAATCCTTTTGGCTCCAACGGCCGACAGGCTACTGAATAGCGAGGCAAATGGAGAGCGGCGGCCCACCAGAGCCAGTTCCAGATTTTCCCAGACGGTCAGGCTTTCGATCACCGAAGGTTTCTGAAACTTGCGGCCAATCCCCATATTGGCCACCTCGGCTTCATCATGCCGGGTAAGGTCAATGTTCCCCCGGAAAAAAACCTCACCGGAATCCGGACGGGTTTTCCCGGTAACAACATCCATCATGGTGCTTTTCCCCGCACCATTAGGGCCAATAATGGCACTGAGCTCCTTCTCCCGGACGATGAAAGAGAGTTCATTCAATGCCCGAAACCCATCGAAACTGACCGTCACGTTGTTTAGATACAACGGCGTGTCGTTGGCGATATGTCGATCAACCATGGTCTGCTAACTCCCTTTTCCCTGCCGGTTGAAGCACTGGCCACTTCGATCGGATAAAGCTCACGCTCTGCTGATAAAGCCCCACCAGCCCTTTTGGCAACCAGAGCGTGGTAATCACAAACAAAGCTCCCAGGGCAAAGAGCCAGGCATCGGGCATGGCCCCGGTAAACCAGGTTTTTGCGTAGTTCACCACTATGGCTCCGATCACTGCACCATAGAGCGTTCCCCTTCCTCCCACAGCGACCCACACCACCAGCTCAATGGAGTTGATTGGGGAAAACTCCCCCGGATTGATAATACCCACCTGGGGAACATAAAGAGCACCCGCAATACCGGCCAGTATGGCTGAGACTGTGAAAGCCACCAGTTTGTAATGCTCAACCCGGTATCCCATAAAGCGCGTCCGGCTTTCCCCATCCCTTACCGCCACCAGCACCCGGCCATACCGGGAACTCACCAGATAACGGCAGATCAGATAACCGGAGACCAAAGCCACTGCCGACCCCATCAATAGCACGACCCGTGTGCCATCACTTTGCAGGCTCTGCCCCAAAATATCCTTGAAGTCCGTCAGGCCATTGTTGCCCCCAAAACCAAAATCATTCTGGAAGAATAAAAGCATCAGGGCATAGGTCATTGCCTGGGTGATGATCGACAGATACACACCGGTCACCCGGGATCGAAACGCCAGCCAGCCAAACAGAAAGGCCAGCAGCCCGGGCACCAGGGCCACCATCACCATGGCAAACCAGAACGAGTCAAAACCGAGCCAGTACCAGGGCAGCTCTGGCCAGTTCAGAAAGACCATAAAGTCAGGCAACTCAGGATTGCCATAGACCCCCCGGTCACCAATCTGCCGCATCAGGTACATGCCCATGGCATAGCCCCCCAGGGCAAAAAAGGCGCCATGGCCCAGGCTGAGAATACCGCAATACCCCCAGACCAGATCCAGGGCCAGCGCCAAAAGGCCATAACACAGGTATTTGCCAAGCAGGGTCACGGTATAACTGCTCACATGCAGCGCCGACGTTTCAGGCACCCACTGGTTCAACCCGGATACCACCAGAGTGACCACCATAATCATCAGCAACAGCCGTTTACCCGCAGGGTCGTTCAGCAGCCAGCGACTCAGTCGCCCCCCTTCACTGCCTTTTTTGCTGCCTCTTGTACTCAAGAGTGTCATGACTTAACCCTCTACCGCCCGGCCTTTCAAGGCAAACAACCCCCTTGGCCGTTTCTGGATAAACAGAATAATGAACACCAGCACCAGAATTTTGGCCACCACCGCACCGGCCCAAGGCTCCAGGAATTTATTGACGACGCCCAGCCCCATGGCCGCCACCAGAGTTCCCCAGAGGTTGCCGACCCCGCCAAACACCACCACCATAAACGAGTCAATGATGTAGTTCTGTCCCAAGTTAGGGCCCACATTGGTCAGCTGGGACAGGGCAACCCCGGCCACACCGGCAATTCCGGAACCCAATCCAAAGGTCAGGGCATCCACGCGACCGGTGCGAATGCCCATGGAGCTGGCCATGGCCCGGTTCTGGGTAACCGCCCGGATATTGAGACCGAACCGGGTGTAACGCATCACAAACAGCAGTGCCATGAATACAGCAAGACTGAATCCAATGATGTACACCCGGTTCAGGGTAAACGACAGCGCTTCATTGATGACCCAGGAACCACTCATCCATGAGGGGGTGGCAACCGCCTGGTTCAGTGGCGAAAACAGTGTTCTAACTGCCTGTTGGAGAATCAGGCTGATGCCGAATGTCGCCAGCAGTGTCTCCAGGGGGCGGCCATACAAGTGCTGTATGACCAGCCGTTCAATAAGCACACCCACGGCACCCGCCACCAGAAATGCCAGGGGAATGGCAAGAAACAGGGACTGATCCACCAGAGAGGGAAACACCGACTGAATGACAAACGTCGTATAAGCCCCCAGCATCATCATTTCGCCATGGGCCATATTGATGACGCCCATCACCCCAAAGGTGATGGCCAACCCAATGGCGGATAACAACAACACAGAGCCCAGGCTCAGGCCAAAGAAAACATTTTCGGCAACGCCGTAGTAGGCCTGCCGCTGGTCAATGGTTGCCAGTGCCCGATCTATGGCAGAAGTTAATTTCGTATCCGGTCCCTCTGAATGGCGGGCCAGAACCGAGCGGATGTAATCGTTATCGGAGGAAGACAAATGCTCCAGAACGCTCAGTTTCATCACCTCATCACCCACCTGAAAATCATTGAGGGCAAGGGCCATGGACAGTGCTTCCCGGACCTCAGGATTGACCTCCCGGTCTTCCATCGCCCTCATCACAGAAACCAGCTGGGGATTGAGGCTTTTCTGGGAGTTTCGAATCGCCGCCAACCGTTTTTCCGGATCCTCTGACTGCAGATCCCAGGTGGCCAGGGCAGCCCGCAAGGCCGAGCGGAGCTGGTTATTGATCCGGGCTTTTTTCAGGGCCCGCTTTTTAACAGTGGCCAATGGCGTTCCACTCAGCGGATCCGTCAGCCGATAACGCTTGTCCGTTGTTTTTTCTGCCACCACCAGGCGGTTGTGTGCTTTTTCTATATAAAGCTGTCCGGACAACCAGTACTGCAACAGGTTCTGACTGGACTCATCCCCGGCAGCAGACAAGTCCGCGACTACCTGTTCCAGCTGCGACCAGGAACTCTTTTCCAGTAGAGGCTGAAGGGTCTTCACAGAGGCAGAAAAAGCACTGCGGGACAATAACAGCAGGACAAAAAGCAAGCAGCCTGACACCAGACGTCTGTATCGATATCGCATAAAAAGGCCTTTTAATGACCGGCTTCCCAAAGGAGGAAGCCAGTCAGCGGCAGAGACTCTTAACAAGAGGTTCTTAACAAAAGAGCGGCTCTCAATAAAAGAGATCAGTAGTTCTGGCCGGAACAGACACCGGTTTCGAGGTTGTAGTTGCCGCACTTCACTGGCGCAGACCAGTCCGCCACAATCTTGGCGCTTTCTGGCAGGTAATCGGTCCAGGCATCGCCAATCACCCCACCCTGGGTTTCCCAGACAATCTCAAACTGGCCATCCTCCTGGATCTCACCAATCAGAACCGGCTTGGTCAGATGGTGGTTGGTGTTCATAACCGCAGTACCACCGGTCAGATTGGGCACGGTGATGCCATACATGGCGTCACGAACGCTGTCCACATCCGTGGTTCCGGCTTTTCTGGCCGCTTCCACCCACATGTTAAAGCCGATATAGGTGGCTTCCATGGGATCGTTAGAGACCCGCTCCTCATTCTTCACAAACGCCTGCCAGGTCTCGATGAACTCATCGTTGGCCTCACTTTCTGCGCTCATGAAATAGTTCCAGGCCGCCAGATGGCCCACCAGAGGGGAGGTATCGATTCCGGACAGCTCTTCTTCACCCACGGAAAAGGCAATCACAGGAATGCTTTCCGCAGATACGCCCTGATTCCCCAGCTCTTTGTAGAAAGGCACATTGGCATCGCCGTTCACCGTGGAAATCACCGCTGTCTTTTTACCGGCACTGCCGAACTTTTTGATATCAGCGACAATGGTCTGCCAGTCCGAATGACCAAAAGGTGTATAGTTGATCAGGATATCCGCGGCTTTCACCCCTTTACTTTTCAGGTAGGCTTCCAGAATCTTGTTGGTGGTTCTCGGGTAGACATAGTCCGTGCCAGCCAGGACAAACCGCTGGACGCTGCCCCCCTCCTCACTCATCAGATAATCCACCGCAGGAATCGCCTGCTGGTTGGGGGCGGCTCCCGTGTAAAAGACGTTTTTCGAGGACTCCTCCCCTTCATACTGAACGGGGTAAAACATCAGGCCATTCAGCTCTTCCACCACCGGCAGTACGGATTTTCTGGAGACGGAGGTCCACCCGCCAAAAATCACATCCACCTTCTCTTTGACCAGCAATTCCCGGGCTTTCTCAGCAAACAACGGCCAGTCAGAAGCGGGGTCCACCACCACAGCCTCCAGCTGTTTGCCCAACAAGCCTCCTTTTTTATTCTGTTCTTCCACCATCATAAGAACAGTGTCTTTTAATGTGGTCTCACTGATGGCCATAGTGCCTGAGAGCGAGTGCAGAACGCCCACCTTGATGGTATCCGCTGCCTGGGTCATCACTGAAATAGACAGAGCGGCGGTAGCCACCGAAGCTCTCAACAATCCTTTACTCAGTTTTTTTAATTGACGCTTCATATCGCCCTCGTTGTGTTGGTTTTTTTATTGCAGTGCGGGTATGTGGGAAGCAGAACAGCAAGAGGCGTGCCATTGGATGTTTTGTATGCTGATCACTTCCGTAAGAAAGGCTTAAGATCGGGACTTCAGGAACCGTTAATGGCTTAACTGCCTCACAGGCCGGGGCTTGACAATGTCTGCCATATTTCAGAGCATCCGGCTCACCGTTTTGGATCATGCGCACCAGAATAAAGCAAAACAAATAACCAAATGGTCAATAATGAGCTGTTTCAAATGCATCAATAAAAGCTGATACCAGCAGCAACAGCGGGGAGCAGAGAGCCTGGAATGGCTTTTGCTATTTAAGCGTTCCAGGCTTCCCAGCCTCAAGCATAAAAACAACGGCTGATTATCAATAAAGGCCCCAATAAAAAAGGCTGAAGTATGCGGCTACCGTCTGATGAAGTGCTCAATCCTTCCACTGAGGATCAGTCCAAGGCTGAAACCAGAGCGGCAGGCTGGATCGCCGGCATTGATGTTGAGCTGTCAGCAGTGAACGGCCAGACCCGGATGGGCAGAACCCGCCATTATGGCCCCCTGCGGATTCAACGGCCTTTCTGGCCGGAAGGAAAAAGCCTGGCCCACTTGTACATTCTTCATCCTCCTGGTGGCCTGGTGGCGGGCGATGAGCTCAACCAGTTCTTCTCTGTGGCCAGGGACGCTTCCGGCCTGATCACCACCCCGGCGGCTGGCAAGGTGTACTTCAATGGCAACGGCCAGCAGCAAAAGCAAACGACCCATCTGAGCGTCAGTGACCAGGCCTCAGTGGAGTGGCTCCCCCAGGAAACCATTATTTTTGATGGGGCACAGGCTGAACTGAATACGACCATTGAGCTGTCTGGCACAGGCCAGTACGCTGGCTGGGAGATTATCTGCCTGGGCCGAACGGCCAGCGGTGAACAATTTACCCGGGGCAATCTCACCCAGACGCTTTTCCTGAGCCGTGATCACCGCCCCCTGTACCGGGAAAGACTTCAGTTTGATGCCACCTCCGGTTTCCAGCGCTCTCTGCTGGGACTGAATCGTCACAGCGTCTTTGGCTCTTTTCTAATGACGCTGGATAAAGCACCGGACGTTCCGGCATTGCATGCATTCCTTGAAGACAACCATTGGCAACAGGTGACCGCCATTACCTGGAGGGCCGGTGTGTTAATTATCCGTTACCTTGGCAACTCATCAGAGCAGGCCCGAACCGTGTTTACCCACCTGTGGACAAAAATAAGACCGCTGTTCAATGGACGGGAAGCCTGCTGTCCCAGAATCTGGAATACCTGAGCAAAATCCGAATAACACCATAAGAACGGGAGCCCTTCCATGGAACTGACCCCAAGAGAAAAAGACAAGCTGCTGCTCTATACCGCCGCACTGGTTGCCGAGCGACGTTTAAACCGGGGCGTAAAACTCAACTACCCGGAATCCATCGCTCTGATCTCCATGCACATCATGGAAGGGGCAAGAGATGGCAAGTCCGTGGCCCAGCTGATGAATGAAGGACGGGAGGTGGTCCGCCGGGAAGACGTTATGGAAGGTATCCCGGAAATGATCCATGAAGTGCAGGTTGAGGCCACTTTTCCAGACGGTACCAAGCTGGTCACCGTCCATAACCCCATTGCCTGAGGTGCCGTCATGTCTCATAAAGCGTCTGATACAGAGTCCCCACAAGGGGTTATTCCTGGTGAAATCATCGCCTGTTCAGAACCCATTGAGCTGAATTCAGGCCGTGAAACCCTGGCTCTGACCATTGCCAATACCGGAGACCGACCAATCCAGGTGGGCTCCCACTACCATTTTTTTGAAACCAACCCGGCCCTGTCCTTTCAACGTGAAAAGGCCCGGGGGTTCCGACTGAACATTCCAGCAGGAACCGCAGTGAGATTCGAGCCAGGACAGGAGCGTCAGGTTGAACTGGTCCGCTTTGCCGGTGAACAGAAGATTTACGGGTTCCGCGGCGAAGTCATGGGTTCGCTGTCAGCACACCCGGAGGAACAATCATGACGACCATCGACCGACAAACCTATGTGGATATGTTTGGGCCTACGGTGGGCGACAAAGTTCGCCTGGGGGATACCGAACTGTTTATCAGCCCGGAACAGGACTACACCGTCTATGGCGATGAGGTGAAATTCGGGGGCGGTAAAGTGATCCGCGACGGCATGGGCCAGAGCCAGCGAGCAGGGACAGAAGTGGCCGATACGGTAATCACCAACGCCCTGGTTCTGGATCACTGGGGCATCGTCAAAGGGGATATTGCCATCAAAGGCGGGCGAATCCAGGCCATCGGCAAAGCGGGTAACCCCGATGTTCAGGAAGGAGTAACCATCATCATCGGCCCAGGCACGGAAGTGATTGCCGGTGAAGGCCAGATTGTCACTGCCGGGGGCGTAGATGCCCATATTCACTTTATCTGTCCACAGCAGATTGATGAAGCCCTGACCTCCGGTGTGACCACCATGCTGGGGGGAGGAACCGGCCCGGCCACAGGAACTAACGCCACCACTTGCACACCCGGAAGCTGGCATATGGGCACAATGCTCCAGGCTGTGGATAACCTGCCCATGAACATTGGCTTTCTGGGCAAGGGCAATGCCAGCCTGCCAGAAGCACTGGAAGAACAGGTACTGGCAGGAGCCATGGGACTTAAGCTTCACGAAGACTGGGGCACCACTCCGGCATCCATCGACTGTTGTCTGTCGGTAGCTGAAAAGTACGATATACAGGTTGCCATTCACACAGACACCCTGAATGAGTCCGGATTTGTGGAAGATACCCTGGCCGCTTTCAAGGGAAGAGTTATCCACACCTACCATACGGAAGGGGCCGGTGGTGGACACGCGCCGGATATTATCAAAGCCTGCGGTGAAAGCTATGTACTACCATCGTCCACTAATCCTACCCGACCCTACACCATCAACACAGTGGATGAGCACCTGGACATGCTGATGGTCTGTCACCATCTGGACCCGAACATTCCAGAAGACGTCGCCTTTGCGGACTCGCGGATTCGCAGGGAAACCATTGCCGCAGAAGACATTCTTCATGACCTTGGTGCCTTCAGCATGATCGCATCGGACTCCCAGGCCATGGGACGGGTAGGAGAAGTGATCAGTCGGACCTGGCAGACCGCCCATAAAATGAAAGTACAGCGTGGCCTGCTGCCAGAGGATCAGGCCTCAGCTATGGATAACTTTCGGGCGCGCCGCTATGTGGCAAAATACACCATCAATCCGGCCATCACCCACGGCATAGCCCACGAGGTGGGTTCCATTGAGCCCGGAAAACTGGCTGACCTGGTGCTGTGGAAACCGGCCTTTTTTGGCGTCAAACCTTCACTGGTTTTGAAAGGCGGGGCCATTGCAACCGCCCCCATGGGCGACCCCAATGCTTCCATCCCGACACCGCAACCGGTTCACTACCGCCCCATGTTCGGCGCCATGGGACAGGCTGCTGCCGCCACATCTCTGTCGTTTGTTTCCCAGGCCGCACTGGCTGCAGGAGTTGGCGATCAGCTTGGCCTGAGAAAAACCCTTTCCGCCGTTTGCAATACCAGGAGCGTCCGCAAAAAAGACATGGTGCTCAATACCTGGCAACCGGAAATGGAAGTGGATCCGGAAACCTATGAAGTCAGAGCCAATGGAGAACTGCTGGTGTGTGCCCCTGCTGAAACCTTGCCTCTGGCACAACGTTATTTTCTGTTTTGAGGATCGTCTATGTTGAAGTTGGTTGAACGTCTTCCCCATGACAGCACCGGTTCTGATAAAAACACGCTCGTTTATGATGAACTGATGCTTCCCTTTGATAAGCGTAAACGAGGGCGACTCAGAGCCGTCACTGTTCAGGGAAAGGAAGTGGGTATTTTTATTGAGCGGGGGGAAGTCATGCGCGATGGCACCCTGCTGAAAGCCGAGACCGGCGAAATCATCCGGGTCAGGACCCGTGATGAGGCCGTTACCACGGCCCGGTGCTCAGACCCACTGACCTTTGCCAGAGCCTGCTATCACCTGGGCAATCGTCATGTTCCCCTGCAGGTTGGCGATAACTGGCTGCGTTACCAGGTCGACCATGTGCTGGATGAAATGGTGGCATTACTGGGCCTGGACGTCTGCCATGAGCAGGCGCCGTTTGAACCGGAAAATGGCGCTTATAGCAAAGGTCATGGCCATCACCACAGCCATGGGCACCACCATGAACATCACCACTGAGTCGCTCCTGAGCCTTCTGCACTTGTCCAGCCCGGCCCTGCCCGTTGGTGCTTTTGCTTACTCTCAGGGGCTGGAAACCGCCATTGACCGCCAGTGGTGTCATGATCGACAGACCACTGGAGACTGGATCAGTGAACTGATGCGCCAGGGGATGACCAGGCTGGATGTACCGGTGTTTTTTCGATGCTACAAGGCATTTGACCAATACAACCGGCAAAGTGTCACTGACTGGAACCATAGCCTGCTGGCCTTCCGGGAAACCCGCGAACTGTACGACGAAGATTGTCAGGTGGGGAGAGCATTCTGTACCTGGCTCAAATCCATGTTCCCTGACGAACCTCGTGCCAGCTGGTTGGACACACCCTGTCAGCCAGCCATGTTTGCCCTGGCCAGTCTCTGCCAGGGGGTTGATGTTCACAGTGCCGCCACCGGCCTGCTCTGGTCCTGGTGTGAAAACCAGGTTACGGCAGCCACCAAGGCTGTCCCCCTGGGCCAGACCGATGCCCAGCATATTCTCAAACGACTGATCAGCGAAATCGACCCGGCCCTGAAAATGGCCGAGTCTCTCGAAGACCATGAAATCGGCAACAACCTGGTGCACTTTGCCATGGCCAGCAGCTGGCATGAACAGCAATATTCACGGCTGTTTCGCTCTTGAAAGCGAACAGAAAACAAACAGCCAAACGGTAAAAGGGCCGGAAAAGGCAGCCCTCCCTGAACCATGAAAGTGTCTCAAGAATCTGAAAACGGCATTTTCATACTATAAAAAGGATAACGATAATGACTGCAACAGATAGTCCCAACTCCCAACCACCCCAGACGTTACGGGTAGGCGTCGGTGGCCCGGTGGGCTCAGGAAAAACCGCATTGCTGACCAAGCTCTGTGCGGCCATGCGGCATCACTACAACCTGGCGGTGGTCACCAATGATATTTATACGAAAGAAGACGCACAGTTTCTGATCCATCATGAAGCCCTGGAGGAAGACCGGATCATCGGAGTGGAAACCGGAGGCTGCCCCCACACCGCCATCCGGGAAGACGCCTCAATGAACCTGGCTGCCGTGGATGAACTCTGCCAGCGCCATCCCGGACTGGATCTGGTTCTGGTGGAATCCGGCGGTGACAATCTCAGCGCGACTTTCAGCCCGGAATTATCGGATTTGACCCTCTATGTCATTGATGTGTCCGCCGGCGACAAGATCCCAAGGAAAGGAGGCCCGGGCATCACCCGCTCTGATCTGCTGATCATCAACAAAACGGATCTCGCTCCCCATGTTGGCGCCTCCCTTGAGGTGATGGATCGTGATGCACGGAAGATGCGGGGAGACCGCCCCTTTGTCTTTACCAACCTGAAAGCCGAAGAGGGTGTGAAGGACATCATCCATTTCATCATCGAAAAAGGCATGCTGGAAGCCAAAATGCCTGAAGAAGAACAGCATACACAGAACCAGGAAGAGGTGGCTTAATCATGTTTACAAAAACCCGTTTATTGGCAACTGCCGCAGCCATGCTATCTACATCGGCCATGGCTCACCCGGGAGACCATTCAACTGGAAGTCTGATGTCGTCAATATGGCACCAGATCACAGAGCCGGACCATCTTTTATTGGTGGTTCTGGTCGCCGCCGTCGTGGGGTATGGCATCAAGATACTGAGAAAAAGAAAAGCCTGAGCATTTACAGGGGGGGGCACTTACCGTTTCCCCGGTGAATAGTGTGGGTACCAGAGTCACTTTCTGTTTTCAGAAGGTGACAACTTGGCCTCAAGGCGGGATAATTTTTTCAGTACTTTCCTGGCGTCCTGACAAAATAACTCCTGCTCAAACGCAGCAGAGGTCAAGCCCTTATAATGAACGGCCCCCTTTCTTTTAGACAGGTCCCCTGTTTCATGTATGGGCATTAACCGCCTCAATTCATGGAGCGGGATTTTACCACGATTGGCTTTTACCAACCGGCTGAGATGTTCTCTCAATGGAACTGAAACACTGGGATTCAGGCACCGCCATTCCAGCAATAGGGATGAAAGTTTCCGGGCATCTTCACCCTCAACAAACCGTGGATCTCCTAAATCGTTACCACCACTGATGGCTACCTTGATGGTTTTCTTCCCTATAACCTGGCCATTTTCCCCTAAAACATCGACCTCTTTTGGTACTCGTTGTATTCCTTTCTTTTTGGCCTGTCTGCCAGGACTTTTACTGACCTGCTCTTTCAGAAGATCTTCTATCTGCCAAAGCAGCATCAGATGCTTAAGAATATCAGAACGAGTTATCTCCGCCGGGCCAGTACCCGGTTTAAAAAACTCACCGGCAACACCGACCTTTTTATCTTTAAACTTGCGCTTCATTTTTTTAAACTTCTTCATTTTTTTTCTTATTTTTGAGTCCACCTCATCTTGCTTATGATCAACACGGCCATCAACAGCAGGATCCTGCTCTTTTTCCTGACCTATCAAATCCTGGTCAGAGCCTTCAACATATCCAGAGTCGTTTGATTCCATCGAATCATTCCGTTCAAGGAAAACTCTGGGCGACTCATTATAACAAGATGGGAATTCATCCATATTAAGTTCAGGTGACACTATAACATCTGCGGACCTTTGATTAAGATCGCCTTCCAGTCTTGATTGACTCGAATAATCAGGAATAAGAGGCTCCACATCACTGCGGCTTTGTACATTGTAACCGGCAAATAATGCCACAAGGCCTTTAAAAAATGACTTTATCACTCCATCATTATCGGCACGCGCCTGGTGAAAAGCTGCGCTACAGGCTTTGAAACCACGATCATAATGTTGAAAAGAATCCATTGATAACCAGACCCCACTCTTTTTTCAAATTTTTATTAATTAGACAATAAAGCCAAGAACTCCTGCCTCACCTTTTCAATATTGGATATGGCCTCTAGGTTTCGTTTCTTCATAGCAACGTCACTTTCTTTATGCTTTTCTGTAAACCGTTCTTTCATAAAACTATCTTCCGGCTCAACAATAAACTCACTATCTTCACTATCAATCGTCATTGGATTCAGTTTTACTGTCCAATAAACGCTACCTGACACAGGGGCTTTAACAACACATTTCGCAACACCATCCTTATCACGGTACCTAAGAACAGGAAAACCTTTTTCAGGTTTTCCTGCTTTATCCTTATAGCCATATGCGAACCATCCAGTTTGTTCCAAAGGCTGTTTCGTAGCTTTCTCATCAATCACAAAATGATTTGGCTTTCCGCGGATAACCTTATCCTGATCCAGTCGATACACTGAGAATTCATAATGGTCCTCTTCCGGGCTAGAGTCTTTTTTTCGCTTGTATGGGAGGAAGCCAACGGTCTCCATCGCCGAAGGGTCTTTCACGACATAGTAATCATCAGTTCCTCTCACGATAACGGGAAAATCAAAATACTTGTCCAAATAATCCTTGAAACCAATCATCCCATGAGGAATATCGCCATACTGTTTTTTAATGATGGCTTTTACTTTCTCTTCAAGGGCAACCATATCTCTTGCATCAACAACTCTAATATCAGGTTTTGCTTTCACTTTAACAACAGTTGGGTGAGGTTTTTTTCCCGCATAAGTAAAAGCAACACGAGTCTTATCACTCAGATAAAGGCCTTTCCCATGTAACTCCTGGCCTTTATTTATACGACTATTATGATAAAAGGTTTTTTCTTTCATCATATTTTCCAGATGTTTTCTTTCACCCTCAAAGTCCCCACCCCAGGGCAAAAACATGATCAAGAATCAATCAGCCCAAGCACTTTCATCATATAGTCTTCATCCCAGCCACAGGTTTTACGTTTGTTCTTGATACCAGCCTTCACTGAAGTATCAAGCTTGAGAAGGT